>NZ_WPCF01000082.1 GCF_009741975.1 Halobacterium sp. CBA1126
CGACCCCGACTACGTCGACGCCACGCAGGCCGACCTCCCGACCGCGGAGTACGACGGCGCGACGGTGACGACGGTCGTCGGCGACGGCTCGCCGCTGGCCCTCCACACGCCGATGGAGTACCTCGACGTCCGCGTCTCGGACGCCTGGGAGTGGTCGATTCCCGGGGACTGGACGGGCTTCGTCTACGGCGTCGCCGGCGAGGGCACCGTCGACGGCAGCGAGTTCGGCGAGGGCGACGTGTTCACCGTCACGGACGCGACCGCGGTCGACCTCCGCACCGAGTCCGACCTCCGCGCCGTCGCCGTCGCCGGCCGCCCCCACGACGAGCCGATTCAGCAGCGCGGCCCGTTCGTGCTCTGAGCGGCCGCGCTATCGCCGCTCGCCGCGTCACGCGGCGTCGTATCGGCAGCCGCCGGGTTTTACCAGATGGTAAGCTACTTCCTCGGGGCGCCCCCACGAACGCGTATGGCAGACGTAGCAATCGTCGGCGGCGGTCCCGCCGGCCTGTCCGCAGCGCAGTTCGCCGCGAAGAACGACCTCGACACCGTCGTCTTCGACACCGGCGAGACGTGGATGCAGAAGGCCCACCTGTTCAACTACCCGGGCGTCCGCTCGATGGACGGGATGACGTTCGTCGACGTCGCCCAGAAGCAGGCCGAGGCCCGCGGCGCCGACCTCCACGAGAACGAGGAAGTCACCGGCATCGAAGAGGCCGGCGACGGCTTCGCGCTCGCGACCGCTGACGGCGAGTACGAGGCCGACTACGTCGTGCTCGCGACCGGCGGCAACCGCGAACTCGCCGAGGACCTCGGCTGCGAGTTCACCGACGAGGACGTCGTCGACGTCAACGTCGACATGCAGACGTCCGTCGACGGCGTCTACGCCACCGGCGCGATGGGCCGCGACACGAAGTGGCAGGCCGCCATCGCCGTCGGCGACGGCGCGGCCGCCGTCCTCGACGTCCTCTCGAAGGAGAAGGGCGAGTACTACCACGACTTCGACATGCCGTCGGACGTCCCCGAACTGTAACGCGGCGCCACCTCCTCCGTTTCCGACGCCCGCACAGCAGCGGCTGTCTCGTCCGGAGCGAACTTCCCCAGAGAAAACGAGGTTAGTCCTCGCGTTCCAGCGAGTCGAGGACGAACTCGTCGATGGCCGCGCGGGCCTCCTCGGGGGCGTCGTCGTGCCCGAGAGCGAGGCGGCGCTCGCGGGCCGCGTGGATGACGTCCGTGAGCAGCTGGCCCACGCGCTCGGCGTCGACGTCCCGGAAGACGCCCTGCTCGATGCCGTCCTCGACGACGTCGACGATGCTGCCGCGCAGCCGCGCGTAGTGCTCCTCGAAGAGCTCGCGGTGCTCGTCGTCGTGCTGCGCGTGGGCGTACAGCTCGTGGTAGACCTTCATGCGGTCCCAGTGCGTGAACTCCTCGAACTCCGGCCCGAACAGGCACTGGTCGATGCGCGCGTCCAGCTCCGACCGCGGGTCCATCTCCGCCTCGACCGCGACGCTGCCCTCGTACTGGTCGATGACGTACTCCAGGAACGACGACAGGAGGTCGTACTTCCCGTCGAAGTGGTAGTGGATGACCTGCCGCGACAGCTCCATCTCCTCGCCGATGTCCCGGACCCTGAGGTCCTTGTAGCCGTGCTCGCTGAGCGCCCGGAACGTCGCCTCCATGATCTCCTCGCGGGTGTCGTTTGCCTCGGCGATGCCGTCTGCGTCGCTCATGAGGACTCTCTTGGTGTGGCGGACACATATCGGTTTCTTCACCAGTCGGCGGCGGCCCCGGCTACCAAACCACTTACCCGCCGGCTGGGCGACACTCCGGTATGACCTCGGCCGACGCGGAGACCGTGCTCGCGGACCTCGAACTGACCCGCGGGCTCACCATCCAGATGACCGCGCTCGGGACGCTCGGGATGGTGGTCGCCGTCACCGCGTTTAGCGGCCTCTACCAGGCCGTCACCGGCCACCCGGTGTCGTTCGACTTCGCCCCCGCGGGCGCCGGCTGGTGGACGACCGCGCTGGACGTCCTCGTGCTGCTCGTGCTGACGACGGTGTTCGTCGTCCCCCACGAGCTCTTGCACGGGCTCGCCATCCGGTACTACGGCGGCGAAGCGAAGTACGGCGTCGGCGTCGCGCACTTCATCCTCCCGTACGCGTACGCCACCACCGACCACGAGTTCACCCGCGACCAGTTCGTCGTCGTCCTCCTCACCCCGCTCGTGGTGCTGACAGCGGTCGGCGTCCCGCTGATGCTCGGCCTCGAGTGGGGGTGGCTCGTCGTCCCGCTGGCCGCGAACGCCGCCGGCGCCATCGCCGACCTCTGGATGACGATGACGCTGCTGGGCTTCCCCGAGGACGTCCGCCTCGAAGACCACGCTGACGGCGTCCGCATCCTCGGCCGCGAGAGCGACCGGCCGCGCGCGCTGTCCGTGACCGCCGTCGTCTGGGACGCCCTCGCCGGCGCCGCCGTCGCCACCCTCGGCGTCTTCGTCGTGCTCGCGGTCGCCGGCCCGCTCACTCTCGACGCGCTCGGCGTCACCTCGCTGACGGTCGGCACGCCGGACACGTTCGCCTTCCTGTTCGCGTTCTCCTCCTCCCCGACCGAGATATCGATGAGCGTCGGCCCCGCCGTCCTCGCTATCGGCGCCGTCGTCGGGCTCGCCTACGCGTTCGCGCAGAGCTACCGGCGCGTGCGGAAGCCCGGAGAACGAGCCGGCGAATAGGTTGGAGCTGCCAGTGCGCTGCTACTCGTCTTCGAGCAGCGAGCGCGCCCGCTGGACGTAGCTGTTGGCGTCCCAGCTCCGGGCCGCGCTGACGTCGTCGAGGAGCGCGAGCGCGTCCTCGGCCGTCAGCCGCTCCGTCCGAACGAACACCGAGAGCAGCGTCGGCGTCGTGACCAGCCGCGTGTCGGCCAGCGACGCGTGGACGAGCCCGAGCCGGTTGAACTCGTCACACAGCAGGAGTGCCGCTTCGGCGTCGTTCGCGAGCGTCACCGCGGCGTTCTCGCCGTCGTCGAGCGGGAACTCCGAGTCCAGCTCGACTGACTGGGTCGTCGCGTCGTCGAGACGGTCGAGCACGTCGCTCGCGGCTCGACCGTGTTCGTCGTCGTAGGACGCCAGCTGGCGGAGTTCGTCCGCGACGACGGTCGGGACGCGGACGTCGTAGGCGGACACGCACAGCGCGAGCGGGTCGGGGTCGCCGCCGGCTGCGACGCCGAGGCTGACCAGCGCGGGGGTGTCTGCGACGAGCGTCGTCATCTATTGCTCGGCGACGTCGTCGACGAAGTCTTCGTCCAGCTGCTGCTTGAGGACCCGGAGGTTCGCGGCCTCCTCCGCGCCGACGAGGGACTTGAGCTGGTCGTAGGAGATTTCGTCGTCGTAGTACGCGGCCGCGATCTCCTGTGTGAGCGCGTCGTCGTGGGTGGCGTCCTGCAGGTACTCGCGCAGGGCCGTCACGAGGATGTCCGTCCGGTCCTCGCCGAGGACGGTCGCGAGCGCGTCCGTCCGGTCGATGAGGCGGTCCGGCGCCCGGAACTGCACTCGCTTCTTGTCAGCGCTCATGATGTGTACGTTGTGAGCGCGTCCACTTAGCGGTTTTCGTGTGTACAGTGTGAGCCAACCGCGACCGGTCAGTTCGACACTCCACGACAGACGCGGCCACACGCGTCGCTCCGCGGTTCAGGTAGCAGCGTTCGGCGGATTTGAACCGGAGGAAGACTCGCTCCCGCTCGTCTTCCAGGGTTCAAGTCCTTCCAGCCGCGCTACACGCGTCGCTCGGAGGCGAGCGACGCGAGAAAATGGGTTGGGGCGGATTTGAACCGCCGACCTCCTCCATGTCAAGGAGGTGTCATAGCCTGACTAGACCACCAACCCGCGGCGGTCTTCGAACGCATCCCAGCGTAGTCCGGGGGTACAGTTGAAGGTTTCGAATCGGCACCCGCGTGGGGGCGGCTCCCCCGGCAGAGTTAAGTTTCTGTACAGACTTGTACACTACAACGCGAAGAAGTACACTGGTGTCCATAATGCAGGAATACATCGAGCGCGTCACCGCCGGCGAGGACCTCACCCTCGACGAAGCGCGTGACGCCGTCACACGGCTGTTCGAGGACGCGACTGACGCGGAAATCGGCGCGCTGCTTGCCGCGCTCCGCGCGAAAGGCGAGACCGAGACCGAAATCGCGGGGTTCGCGCAGGGGATGCGCGACGCCGCCCACACCATCGACCCGGACCGCGAACCGCTCGTCGACACGTGCGGGACCGGCGGCGACGACTACGACACCATCAACGTCTCCACGACGTCCACGATGGTCGTCAGCGGCGCCGGCGTCCCCGTCGCCAAGCACGGCAACTACTCCGTCTCCTCCTCGTCCGGGAGCTCCGACGTCCTCGACGAGGTCGGCGTCGATCTCGACGCCAGCCCGGAGGCCGTCGAGGAGACCATCGAGGAGTACGGCATCGGCTACATGCACGCCCCCGAGTTCCACCCCGCGATGAAGGCCGTCATCGGCCCGCGGCGCGAGCTCGGCGTCCGCACCATCTTCAACGTGCTCGGGCCGCTGACGAACCCCGCGGGCGCGGACGCCCAGGTCGTCGGCGTCTACGACCCCGACCTCGTGCCCGTCATCGCCCGCGCGCTCTCGCACATGGGCGTCGACCGCGCGCTCGTCGTCCACGGCGACGGCCTCGACGAGTTCGCGCTCCACGGCGAGTCCGTCGTCGCGGAACTCGACGGCGGCGACATCGAGGAGTACACGGTCACGCCCGCGGACTTCGGCCTCGAGGAGTCGCCCATCGAGGCCGTCTCGGGCGGGACGCCCGAGGAGAACGCCCGCGACCTGCGCGGCATCGTCGCCGGCGACGTCACCGGCGCGAAGCGGGACATCATCCTCGCGAACGCGGGCGCCGCCATCTACGTCGCCGGCGAGGCCGACTCGCTGCGAGCCGGCGCCGAGCGCGCCGCGGAAGCCATCGACTCCGGGGCCGCCGAGCGGACGCTCGAGGCGCTCCGGGACCCCGCGACGGCGACGCGATGACGCGCGCGAAAATCTGCGGGCTGACGAACGGAGCGGACCTCGAGGCGGCCGTCGACGCCGGCGCGGACGCGGTCGGCTTCGTCGTCGACGTGCCCGTGGACACGCCCCGCGAAGTGAGTGCAGAGAAGGCGGCCGACCTCGTCGCAGCAGCGCCGCCGTTCGTGACGACGGTGCTCGTGACGATGCCCGAGACGCCCGAGCGCGCCGTCGACCTCGTCGAGCAGGTTGAGCCAGACGCCGTCCAGCTACACGGCGACGGCCCCGTCGAGGACGTCGAGCGCGTCGCGGACCGGACGACCGCTGCGGTGCTGAAGACCGTCGACGCCGCCGACCCCGAGGGCGCACGCTACGACGACGTCGCCGACGCGCTGCTCGTCACTCCGTCGACGAAGAAGGCGCGGGCGGCACCGGCCGCACGCACGACTGGGACGCGACCCGCGAGTTCGCCGACGGCGTGGACTCGCCGGTCGTGCTCGCGGGCGGCTGACGCCCGAGAACGTCGCCGAGGCCGTCGCGACCGTCGACCCGTTCGCGGTGGACGTGGCCTCGGGGGTCGAACGGACGGGCGGCGAGAAGGACCACGACGCGGTCCGGCGGTTCGTCGCGAACGCGACCGAGCGCCGGGAGGTGGAGGCGTGACCGCCGACGGGGCGACCGCTGCGGGGCTGGACACCACGCGCAGCGAGTTCGCCGACCTCGCCGACGACGGCCCCGCGGTCGTCCGCGTCGCCGCCGACCTCGACACCGACGTCTCGCCGCTGTCCGCGTACGCCGAACTCACTCGGGGCGACTACGGCTTCCTGCTGGAGAGCGCGGAGAAGACGTCCGCGAGCGACCCGGACGGCGCGTTCCGGCCGTCGGACGCCAGCGAGGACCGCCACGCGCGGTACTCGTTCGTCGGCTACGACCCCGCCGCGGTCGTCACCGCCCACCCCGACGGGACCGACGTGCGGGCGCTCCGCGAGGACCGCGTGACCGAGTTCCTCGACGCGGGCGACGGCGACGTCCTCGACCAGCTCCGGGGCGCGCTCCCGGACGTCGACCGCCGCGGGTTCCCCGACGAGGACCGCCAGCTGCTCGACGGCGGGCTCGTCGGCTTCCTCGCGTACGACGCGGTCTACGACCTCTGGCTCGAGGAAGTCGGCGTCGAGCGCCCGGCGACGCCGCTGCCGGACGCGGAGTTCGTGCTGTCGACGCGCACGCTCGTCTTCGACCGCGCGACCGACACCGTCTCGCTGGTGTTCACGCCGCTCGTCGGCGAGCGCGACGACCCCGACGACGTCTACGACTCGCTCGTCGCGGAGGCCGAGCGCGTGCAGCGCGACCTCGCGGCCGCCGCCGACCCCGAGTTCGGCGATTTCCGCGTCACCGACGAGCGCGCCGGCCCCCGCGACGAGTACGAGGCCAGCGTCGAGAAGGCCAAGGAAGCCGTGCTGGACGGCGAGGTGTACCAGGCCGTTGTCTCCCGCACCCGGGAACTCGACGGCGACGTCGACCCGCGCGGGCTCTACGCTGCGCTCCGCGACGTCAACCCCTCGCCGTACATGTTCCTGCTCTCGCACGACGACCGCACCGTCGTCGGCGCGAGCCCCGAGACGCTCGTGGCCGTCCACGACGACACCGTGCTCAACAACCCCATCGCGGGCACCTGCCCGCGGGGGTCCAGCCCCGTCGAGGACCGCCGGCTCGCCGGCGAGATGCTCGCCGACGAGAAGGAGCGCGCCGAGCACACGATGCTCGTGGACCTCGCGCGCAACGACGTCCGGCGCGTCAGCGAACCCGGGAGCGTCCGCGTCCCCGAGTTCATGCGCGTGCTCAAGTACAGCCACGTCCAGCACATCGAGTCAACCGTCACGGGGACGCTCCGCGACGAGATGGACGCCTTCGACGCCACCCGCGCGTCGTTCCCCGCAGGCACGCTCTCCGGCGCGCCGAAGGTCCGCGCGATGGAGCACATCCACGCCCTCGAGGCCTCCCCGCGGGGCATCTACGGCGGCGGCGTCGGCTACTTCTCGTGGAACGGCGACGCCGAGTTCGCCATCACGATCCGGTCCGCGACCATCAGTCACGCTGGCGAGCAGGACACCCTCCGCGTGCGCGCCGGCGCGGGCATCGTCGCGGACAGCGACCCAGCGGCGGAGTTCGACGAGACGGAGGCGAAGATGGACGGCGTGCTCGCGGCCGTCGAGCGCATCCGCGAGGACGCCGCGCCGGAGGTGGAGCGGTGAACGTCCTCTTCGTCGACAACTTCGACTCGTTCACGTACAACCTCGTGGAGTACGTCTCCGAACAGACCGTCGACGGCGAGCGCCCGGAGACGACCGTGCTGAAGAACACAGCGAGCCTCGACGACGTGCGCGACGCCGACCCGGACGCAATCGTCATCAGCCCCGGGCCCGGCCACCCGAAGAACGACCGCGACGTCGGCGTCACCGCGCCGGTCCTCCGCGAGGTCAGCACCGACGTGCCGACGCTCGGCGTCTGCCTCGGGATGGAGGCCGCGGTCTACGAGTACGGCGGGACGGTCGGGCGCGCGCCCGAGCCGATGCACGGGAAGACGAGCCCGGTCGAGCACGACGGCCGCGGCGTCTTCGACGGCATCGAACAGGGGTTCCCGGCGGCGCGGTACCACTCGCTGGCCTGCGACGCGGTTCCGGACTGCTTCGAGGTGTCCGCGCGCACCGACCACGACGGCACCGAGCTCGCGATGGCGGTCCGCCACCGCGAGCACCCCATCGCCTGCGTGCAGTTCCACCCGGAGAGCGTGCTCACGGCGGCGGGCCACGACCTCGTGGAGAACTTCCTCGCGTCCGTCTAGCCGAGCAGCGTCGTGACGACCCACGCCGCGCCGACCAGCAGGGTCGCGACGACCAGCAGTCTCCACGCGACGCTGAGGACGAACCGGCCGACGAGCACGATGACGGTGATGGCGACGAGCGCGACCAGCAGCGTGCCCAGCGGGGACGAGGTCAGGCCGCCGAGCGCGAGTACGAGTGCAGCGAGCATGCTCGGGTCCACGCAGACCACGGACTTAAGCGAGGGGGCAGTCCGCGTCCCGGCACCCCTCGCCGGTTCCGCCGCGCGCCCGAAACTGAAACCCCGCCCCCGTCGGCGGTTTCCGGGGGTCGAAGCCGACCACTTTCACGACGCTTTGGCTAGGGTTATATCCGTTCCAGCCCAACGGTTCAGGCACGCAGATTCGGGGCGATTCGCGGGCGGCCAGCACGGGGGGACGAAACGCAACTACTAACCACCCGTGCCCGGTACCTTGTCGTCCCTGACGACACCCGAAATTCGACCATCCATGATACACCAACAACCCACCACACGGCCCGTACCGAGGAGTGAGTGTCTATGAGTTCGCCGAACGTCTCCGCGGACGAAGTCGAGCTGCCCATCAAGCGCACCACGGGCGACTCCCTCGAGGAACGGCTCACCGCGAACGCCTACCACAACATCCTGCCCGCGCGGTACCTCCGCAAGAACACGGAGGGCGAACACATCGAGGAGCAGGAGGACCTGTTCCCGCGCGTCGCGAAGAACATCGCGCTCGCGGAGGTCGTCTACGAGGCCGACGAGCCGGTCGAAGTCACGCCCGACCAGCTCAAGCCCGACCACCCGCGCCGGGACGAGCTCGTCGACGAGGTCTTCGGTGAGGACGTCGCCGTCGGCGACGACGAGACGGTCGCGCTCACGGAGAGCAACGTCAACAAGTTCGCGTACGACACCGTCGTCCCCGAGCTCGACGACGAGTCGGTCCGCGAGCACGTCGAGGCCAAGCGCGAGGAGTTCCAGCAGCTCATGGAGGACCTCTCCTTCATGCCGAACTCGCCGACGCTGATGAACGCCGGCGACGAGCTCCAGCAGCTGTCGGCGTGCTTCGTCGACTCCCCGGACGACGACATCACCGACATCCACCAGACCGCCAAGGAAGCGGCGGAGGTCTTCCAGTCCGGCGGCGGCATGGGGTACGCGTTCTGGAAGCTCCGGCCGTACGGCGACACCGTCGGCTCCACCGGCGGGATCGCCTCCGGCCCGCTGACGTTCATGGAGACGTTCGACCAGATGTGCGAGACCATCGCACAGGGCGGCGCGCGCCGCGGCGCGCAGATGGCCGTGATGCGGGTCAGCCACCCGGACGTCATCGAGTTCATCCACGCGAAGAACAAGGACGTCAGCCTCGCGCACACGCTCAAGCTCAACGACCCCGACGACTACACGTACACCGAGTTCTCGGAGGCCCTCGAGGAGGCCCGCGAGCTCATCGACGACGAGGGTCGGGTCCCCGAGCACCTCCGGAACGCCGTGGAGGGCCACCTCTCGAACTTCAACATCTCCGTCGGCGTCACCGACGGCTTCATGGAGGCCCTCGAGAACGGCGAGGAGTACACGTTCACGAACCCGCGCACCGAGGAGCCCCACATCGCCACCGAGGAGACCGAGGAGATGTACTCCCGGTACGGGCTCGGCGAGTACGTCACGCCCGGCGAGGAGCTCACGCTGCCGGCGGAACTGGTCTGGGAGCGCATCGTCGAGGGCGCCCACGAGAACGGCGAACCCGGCGTCATCTACCTCGAACGCGTCAACAAGCAGCACTCCTTCGACGTCGAAGAGCACCCCGATCACCGCATCCTCGCGACGAACCCCTGCGGCGAGCAGCCCCTCGAGGAGTACGAGGCGTGTAACCTCGGCCACATCAACCTCTCGACGCTCGCGGCGCAGGACGCCCCCGACTGGCGCGTCTGGAGCGAGGAACACGACTTCGACACCCTCGAAGAGGGCGTCAACCGCTTCCTCGACGACGCGCTCGACGTCGAGGAGTTCGACCACCGCATCGAGCAGGGGACGCGCTTCCTCGAGAACGTCGTCACGATGTCCGACTTCCCCGTCGAGGAGATCGAGGAGAAGGTCTCCGAGATGCGGAAGGTCGGCCTCGGCGTCATGGGTCTCGCGCAGCTGTACATCCAGCTCGGCGTGAAGTACGGCAGCGAGGAGGGCAACGAGATTGCCCGGCAGGTCATGCGCCACATCGACCACGGGTCGAAGGAAGCCAGCCACGAGCTCGCGACCGAGCGCGGGAGCTTCGACGAGTGGGACAAGTCCAAGTACGCGGACCCGACGGCGTACCCCGAGTGGTTCGAGCACCACACCGGCGAGGACGCCGAAGACTGGGAGGACGGCTTCCCGATTCGGAACCACAACACGACGACCATCGCGCCGACCGGCACCACGTCGATGGTCGGGAACACCACGGGCGGCTGTGAGCCCATCTACAACGTCGCCTACTACAAGAACGTCAGCGACGACGTGCAGGGCGACGAGATGCTCGTGGAGTTCGACGACTACTTCCTCCGCACGCTGGAGGCCAACGACATCGACGTCGACGCAGTCAAAGAAGAGGCCCAAGAGCAGATGGCGAACAACGACTTCGACGGCGTCGACGGGCTGACGACCGTGCCGGACTCCATCGGCGAGCTGTTCGTCGTGACCTCGGACCTCTCCGGGAAGGACCACGCCGCCGTCCAGACGGCCTGTCAGGAGGGCGTCGACTCCGCCATCTCGAAGACGTGTAACTTCCCGAACGACGCGTCCGTCGAGGACATGGACGAGGTGTACCGCTACATCTACGAGAACGGCGGGAAGGGCGTCACCGTCTACCGCGACGGCACCCGCAGCAAGCAGGTGCTGACGACGCGCGCCGAGAACACCGAGTTCTCCGAGATGGACGAGGACGAGGCCGCGGAGGCCATCGTCGAGACCATCCAGGAGACGTTCGGCGGCATCGAGGGCTTCCTCGACAACGAGGACGTCCAGGCCGCGTTCGGCGACGAGCTCCGCGAGCTGTTCGAGACCGGGGACGCCGACGGCTTCGACGGCGAGTTCGCCGAGAAGCAGCCCCGCCCCGACCTCCTCCACGGCGTCACCCAGCGCATCGACACGGGCTACGGGAAGCTCTACGTCACCATCAACGAGGACCCCGAGCAGGAGCGGCCGTTCGAGCTGTTCGCGAACACCGGGAACAGTGGCGGCTTCACGGGCTCGTTCACGGAGGCGCTCGCGAAGACCATCTCGGTCGCGCTCCGGTCGGGCGTCGACCCCGAGGAGATCGCGGACAAGCTCCAGGGCATCCGGTCGCCGAAGGTCGCGTGGGACAAGGGCGAACAGGTCAACTCCATCCCGGACGCGTTCGGCACCGCGCTGCGGCGCTACCTCGACGGCGACGTCGACCGCGCCGCCTACCCCCAGCAGCAGCGCCTCGGCGAGGTCGGCGACGACGCCGCCTCCCCCGAGACCGACGGCGGCGCGACTACCGAGTCCGCCGTCGGCGGCCCGCAGGGGCCCTCCGGCGCTGGCGGCGACGGCCAGCAGCAGGACGACGCGACGCAGTCGCTCATCGACGCGGGCGAGAGCCCCGAGTGCCCGGACTGCGGGTCGATGACGCTGTACTACAGCGAGGGCTGCAAGACCTGCGAGTCCTGCGGCTGGAGCGAGTGCTGAACTGAGCGGCTAGCAGACGGTTCTGCGACTTTCTCCCCGTTCTCGACCCGCGAGAGTCACGCCTATGGTGGTCGCGCACGCAGCGGTGGGTATGAGCGAGCAGTCCGGCGGGGGCGGCAGCCGCTGTCCGATGTGCGGCGCGGCGATGTTCAAGCGCCACTGCAAGTACGTCTGCCCGCAGCACGGCGTCGTCGCGGACTGCGCCGACCCGTTCACGTTCTGACTACGCGCGCCGCTGCCAGACGCGGTACGCGACCGGGCTCAGCAGCGCGGCCGCCGCGAG
>NZ_WPCF01000056.1 GCF_009741975.1 Halobacterium sp. CBA1126
GTCGCTGCCGTCCTCGTCGTTTCGGCAGCGGGCGCCACCGCGATCGCTCAGCCGAACAGCCCCGCCGCCGAGCCCGTCGCCGACGCAGGCGACGCGGTCGAGCAGTCGGACGGCGAGACGAACTACACGCGACTGTACGTCGACCAGCAGTACCGCAGCCTCCGCCTCAAGCCCGGCGAGAGCGAGACCGTCACGATAGCCGTCGAGAACGGCGAAGACGAGTCCGTGACGCTCTCCCCGCACATGTACGTGCCGCCGCGGGGTGAGCGGCCGGTCGCCGAGGAGTGGGTCGACGTCGGGACCGACGACCTCACGCTCGACGCGGGCGAGGAGCGCGAGTTCGACGTCACCGTCTCCGTGCCGGAGGACGCCGAGCTGAACCGATACGGCGGCGAAATCGCGCTCACGGAGCAGACGATTTCGTACCCCGGTCGGCCCGCCCAGCCCGCCAACGGCGTCTCCCTCAGCGTCGAGGTCTACCGGGAGCCGACCGTGCGCGTCGTCTCGGACACATACGCCCACTCGCAGGTGCAGGCCGGCGACTCGTTCACCCGCGAGTTCGTCGTGGAGAACACCGGCGAGCAGGCCGTCCCGGTGCGCCCCGAGCTGGTCACCGAGGACCGCTACCGGCCGTACAACGGCCGCGACACGCTCGAGCGCTCGTGGGTCGAGATCGACGCGCCCGGCGAGATTGCGCCCGGCGAGACGGCGACCGTCGAGGTCACCGTGACGCCGCCGAGCGACGCCGACCGCGGCGACTACCGCGCGGAACTCGACCTCGGGCTGAAAGACCCCGCCCGCCCCGACCAGTCGTCGTACTGGCAGCGGGTGAGCCTCCGGTTCCAGGTGTGGACCCAGCCCGAGCAGCCCTTCCGGACGTCGTTCGCGGTGAGCGAGGACGCGGAGAACGTGACCCTCGACCTGTCGGCGAACCGCTACGGGAGCGCCGACAGCGAGCCCGCGAGCTTCGACGTGACGTTCGTCGCGCCGAACGGCACCGAGGTCGAGGCCGAGCGCGTCAGCGTGACGGACCACGGCTCCGTCGACCTCGCGGCGTCGCGCCAGCAGGCCGCGACCGACGGCGCGTACGCCAGCGGCGGCGAGCACCAGACCTTCGAGTACCGCCTCGACGACCCCGCGGCGGGGTCGTGGTCGGTGGAGGTCATGCCGGAGAACGCGATGCAGTTCTCCTACGAGATAACCCGCAACGAGGCGTAGCGCGACTCGCCGCGGGCCCTCACCCTTCTTCCGCGAGCCGCACGAGGTCCGCGAGCGTCTCGTTGACGGGCGTCTCGACGCCGTGCGACTCCCCCCGGCGGACGAGCGCGCCGTTCAGCGCCTCGACCTCGGTCGGGCGGCCGCGTTCGACGTCCTGCCGCATCGACGAGCGGTTCGACGCGGTGCGCTCGGCGACCTCGCGCGTGCGCTCGACGGCGTCCTCCGGCACCGCGACGCCCTCGGCGCGCGCGACCGCGACGCCCTCAGTGACTGCGCGCCGGAGCACGCGCTCGCCGCTCTCGGAGTCGACGAGCGCGCCGTTCGGCACGCGCGCGAGTGCCGTCGCGGCGTTGATGCCGGCGTTCACGAGCACCTTCGTCCACACTGCGGCCTCGGGGTCGTCGGCGACCGTCGTCTCGATGCCCGCGCCCGTCAGGCAGTCCGCGACGGCGTCGACGCGGGCGTCGTTCGCCGCGAAGTACCGGCCGACGGTGGTGTCCCCGCGGCCCGCGTGCCTGACGTGGCCGGGGGCTTCGAGGACCGCGCCGTGAGTCGTCGTCCCCGCGAGCACGCGCTCCCGGGGCACGTAGTCGGCGACGGTCTCGGCGTTCCCGAGGCCGTTCTGGAGCGTGAGCACGTCCGCGCCGTCGAGGTGCGGTGCGACGCCAGCCATCGCGTCGGCGGTGTCGTAGCTCTTCACGCAGACGACGAGCAGGTCCGCGTCCTCGGTGACGCCCTCGTCGGTCGCGACGTCGACTGGAACCGCGTCTTCGCTGCCGTCCGGGCGCGTGAGCCGGAGGCCGTCGGCCCGAACGCGGCGCACGTGGTCGCTCTCGCGGCCGAGCAGCGTCACGTCCGCGTCCGTTCTCTCGAGGGCGCCGGCGAGCAGCGACCCGAGCGACCCCGCGCCGAGTACGACGACACGCATGGCCGGCGGTACGGCGGGTGCCGGTAAAGCCTCCCGGGGTGCGTTGGGGTTTACCGGGCGGGGCGCGCGGGGCGAGTATGGGACTCCGGGACGCCGCCGCGCCGCTGGGGCGGGATGTACGTCGTCGGCAAGTGGGGGGTTCGACTCCGTGCCGCCCGTGACGCTGGCGTTCCTCCGCGTCGCCGTCGGCGGCGTCGTGATGAGCGTCGCCCTCGTCACCACCGCGCGCACGGAGTGACGCGACAATTCTTTTGTACGCCGGCCGCCTCTCCCGGGGCATGGACCGGGACCGCGGCCAGCTGCTGCTCGTCGCCGGGCTCGGACTCGCGCTCGCGTTCGTCGTGCTGGCGCTGGTGTTGAACGCGGTCGTGTTCACGGAGAACCTCGCCACCCAGAACCACGGGCAGACCGACGACGTGGTGGGCTACGAGCGCGCCGCGGAGGCCGGCGTCGGCGGACTGCTCGTGCAGGCGAACACGGACGACGACGCCGACCACGCGAGCATCCAGAGCGCGCTCGCGGCGGACGTCGGCCGGTGGGACGCGAACGCCTCGCTGCTGTCCGCCAGCGGCGGCACCGTCACGGCCGCCGCAGTCGAAAGCGTCGACGAGGGCACCCGGGTCGCACAGCCCGACTGGCGGAGCTTCGCGGACGCGAGCGGCGACCCGGACTGGACGGCCGCGCGGGGCGTGACCGAGACGCGGCGCTTCGAGGCGGTCGTCTCGCCGACGGGCGGCGACCCGCTGACGCTGAACGTCTCCGACGGGCCCGCATCGTGGCGCGTGGACGTGTTCCAGAACGGCTCGAACGCCGGGTTCACGGACGTAGAAGTCCGGGACGGGAACGGCGAGGTTCTCGCGGCGACGTACGTCGAATCCGACACCGTCGCCGTCGACGTCACCGAGGGGACGGTGAACGGGACGCGGGTGGCGAACTGGACGTTCGCCGAGAACGTGTCCGGCGCGTACGACGTGAGCGTGGCGAACGGCGGGAACGCGGAGGGGCGGTACGGGTTCGTCGTGGACGTCCCGGACGCCGAGGACGACGTGGCCGGTGGTACGTACGAGGCCCGGGGCGACGGCTCGCCGACCGCGGCGCCCGCGCTCTACAGCGCGACGGTGGACCTCACGGTGCGGGACGCCAGCGTGACCTACGAGACGAACGTCACGGTCGCGCCCGAGGAGTCGTCGACGGCGCCGCCGTGGGCGAGTCCCGACGCGTAGGCTAATTCTTTACTCGCAATCGAGTGGCAATATGTCGGGGAGACCCGGATTTTGAAGAGACCCCGCGACGACCAGTGTGCTATGGACTTGCACGGGAGGAGCGTCCGCGAGGACGTCCGCGAACTCGGCGCCGCGCTCGGGGACGCGATGCGAACCCACGAGTCGCCGGAGGCCTACGACGCCGTCGAGGCCGCGCGCACGGCCGCCATCGACTACCGACGCGGCGACAGCGACGACCGCGAGGCCCTCCGCGAGGTCGTCGCCGACGCCGACGTCGACGGCTACGAGGACCTCGCGCGGGCGTTCGCCGGCTACTTCGAGCTCGTGAACCTCGCGGAGGAGCGCGAGCGCGTCCGCGAACTCCGCCGCAGCGAGGCCGAGGGGACGCTCTCGGACAGCATTCGGGGCGCCGTCGACGTGCTCGCCGACGAGGGCGCCAGCGCCGACGAGGTCGCCGACATTCTGGCCGACGTCCACGTCGTCCCGACGTTCACCGCCCACCCCACGGAGGCCCGCCGGAAGACCGTCAAAGCCCACCTCCACCGCATCCGGGAACTACTCGAGGAGCTCGACGAGCGCCGGCTCACGCCCCGCGAGCGCGAGCGCACGTGGCGCCGCGTCGAGGCGAACGTCGAATCGCTGTGGACGACGCGGCGCGTCCGCGAGCGCCAGCCGACCCCCTTCGACGAAGCCCGCGACGTCCAGTTCTACCTCGCGAACGCCGTCTACGACGTCGTCCCCGACGTGTACGCCGACCTGGAGGCCGCGCTCGCCGACCGCTACGACGACCCGCCCGAGGTGCCGGAGGTGCTGGCGTTCCGGTCGTGGGCGGGCTCGGACCGCGACGGCAACCCCTACGTCACCACGGAGACCACCGAGCGCGTGCTCGAGCGCCAGCGACGGCTCGTCACCGAGCGCTACCGCGACGACCTCGACGACCTGCTCGGCGCGCTCTCGATGGACGGCGCGCGCGTCGACAGCGAGGCCGCCGCCGACCTCCTCGACGAGGCCCGCGAGGACGTGCCCCGGGTCGTCGAGCAGGTCGCAGAGCGCTACCCCGACGAGCTGTTCCGGCAGGTCGTCGCCGTCGTCCGCGAGCGCGTCGACCGCGTGACCGGCGTCCAGCCGGGCGGGTACGCCGACGCCGAGGAACTGCTCGATGACGTCCGCGCGCTCGACGCCGGCCTCCGCGAGGCGGGCCTCGGGAAAGTGGCGGACGAGCACGTCGCGCCGTTGGCGCGCCGCGTGGAGACGTTCGGCTTCTACCTCGCGGCGCTGGACCTCCGCGACCACCAGGAGAAGCACACGCACGCCGTCGGCGAGGCGCTCGCCCGCGAGGGCGTCGACTACGCGGGGATGAGCGAGGACGAGCGCGTGGAGTTCCTCACGGAGGCGGTCCTGCAGGACGATCCCGTGGTCGACCTCGAAGACACCGAGGGCGTCGACGACGAGACCGCCCGCGTGCTCGGGCGCTTCGACGCGCTCGCGGACTGGCACCGCGAGTACGGCGCGGACGCCATCGACGCGTACTGCATCAGCATGACCGAGGAGCCGAGCCACGTCCTCGAGGTCGTCTTCCTCGCGGACCAGGCGGGCGTGCTCTCGCTGCCCGATCACGCCGGCCTCGACGTCGTCCCGCTGCTGGAGACGCGGTCGGCGCTGTCGAACGCCCGCGACATCCTGGGGACGCTGTTCGAGAACGAGGCCTACGGCGCGCTCGTCGACGCCCGCGACAGCACGCAGGAGATCATGCTGGGGTACTCCGACTCGAACAAGGAGAACGGGTTCCTCGCGGCGAACTGGCAGCTCGACCGCGCGCAGCGCAACCTCGCCGAAATCTGCGAGGACCACGGCGTCGACGTGCGATTCTTCCACGGCCGCGGCGGCTCCATCTCCCGGGGCGGCGGCCCGATGAACGAGGCGCTGCTCGCGCTCCCGAAGGAGACGGTGACCGGCGACGTGAAGTTCACCCAGCAGGGCGAGTCCATCGCGGAGACGTACGGCAACCCCCGCATCGCGGAGCGCGAGCTCGAACAGATGCTGAACGCCCAGGTCCGGGCGCGCCACGCCGCCATCGCGGAAGACGACCCGGACGTCCCCGACGAGTGGGTGGCGGCGATGTCGGAGATGGCCGAGACCGCGCGCGAGGCGTACCGCGACCTCCTCGACTCGGAGGGGTTCGTCTCGTACTTCGAGGCGGTGACGCCCATCGACGTCGTCGAGGACCTCAACCTCGGGTCTCGGCCCGCGTCCCGGACGGGCGAGCGCGCCGTCGAGGACCTGCGCGCGATTCCGTGGGTGTTCTCGTGGACGCAGACCCGGTGCGTGATTCCGGGCTGGTACGGCCTCGGCGCGGGGCTGGCGGCCTGCGAGGACGAGGACCTCCTCGAGGAGATGTACGAGGAGTGGCCGTTCTTCCGGACGACGCTGGACAACGCGGCGCTGGCGCTCGCGCGCAGCGAGCCCGAAATCACTCACGAGTACGCCCAGCTCGCGCCCGACGACCTCCGCGAGCGGTTCCAGCCGCGCATCGACGAGGAGTACGAGCGCGCCTGCGAGGCGGTGCTCTCGGTGACCGGCCGGGACGACCTCGTGGACCGCGAGTGGCTCCGCGAGAGCCTCGACCGCCGCAACCCCTACGTCGACCCGCTGAACTTCCTGCAGGTGGAGCTGCTCGACCGCGAGGACCGCAGCGAGACCGCCGAGCGCGCGCTCCGGCTCTCCGTGATGGGGGTCGCCGCGGGCATGCAGAACACGGGCTGACCCAGAACCCGCCGCCGACTTCCGCAGCCTTAACCGCGTCACGCCGCTCTCCTCGTTCGAATGCCGCCAGCGATACACACCGACGACCTCGTGAAGGAGTACGGGGACGTCCGCGCGCTCGACGGGCTCTCGCTGTCCGTGCCCGAGGGCTCGTTCTTCGGGTTGCTCGGGCCGAACGGCGCGGGGAAGACGACGTTCATCGAGACGCTCGTCGGGCTTGTGCGGAAGACCAGCGGGACCGCGGAAGTGTTCGGCCACGACGTCGAGGACGACTACCGGGAGGCCCGGGACGCCATCGGGCTCGCGCCCCAGGAGTTCAACGTCGACCGCTTCTTCCCGATTCGGGAGGTCCTGATGCACAAGGCGGGCTACCACGGCGTCCCGGACGAGGAGGCCGCCGAGCGCGCCGCGGACGCCCTCGAGACGGTGGGCCTCGGCGGGAAGGCCGAGACCCGCTTCGACTGGCTCTCCGGCGGGATGAAGCGGCGGTTCATGCTCGCGCGGGCGATGGTCACCGACCCCGACCTGCTCATCCTCGACGAGCCCACCGCCGGGGTGGACGTGGAACTCCGCCACGACCTCTGGGACGTCATCAGCGGGCTGAACGACGACGGCACCACGGTCCTCCTCACCACCCACTACATCGAGGAGGCCGAGCGGCTCTGCGACGAGGTCGCCATCATCGACTCCGGCCGGAAGGTGACGGTCGCGACGCCGGACGACCTCACCGAGCGGGGCACCGACGAGGTGACGCTCACGCTCGAAGCCGCGCCCGCTGCCGTCCCCGCGGTCGACGACGAGCGCGTGGACGGGGTCGCCGTCGACGGCCGAACCGTCACGCTGCGCGCGAGTAGCGGGAGCGAGGTCGTCCCGGTCGCCGTCCGCCAGCTCGAAGCCGCCGGCCACCGCGTCCTCGACGTGGACGTCGCGCGCACCAGCCTCGAGGACGTCTTCGTCGACGTCACGCGGACCGGCGGCGAGGCCACCGACGGCAGCCGCGGCCGCCACGACGACGAGGAAGCGCAGGAGGTGGCGCCGTGAGCGTCTCCACCGGCCTGAAGGCGCTGACCCGCCGCGAGGTGCTGCGGTTCGTCCGCCGGCCGTACAACACGTTCCTCCCGCCGTTCATCACGAACGTCCTCTACTTCAGCGTGTTCGGCGTCATCCTCGGCGAGCGCATCAGCGAGGTCGGCGGCGTCCCCTACATCCAGTTCATCCTCCCCGGGCTGGCGGTGCTCGGCGCGGTGTCGAACGCCTTCGAGAACGCTTCGTTCTCCATCTTCCACGGTCGCTGGAACGAGTACATCGACGAGGCGCTCACCAGCCCGCTGGCGTACTGGGAGATGGTCGTCGCGTACGTCGTCTCCTCGGCGCTCCGCGGCGTCCTCATCGGCGTGCTCGTCGCGGTCATCGGCGCGCTGTTCACGCCCGTCCGCTCGCTCGCGAACCCCCTGTACGCGGTCGCGTTCCTCGCGGTCATCACCACGCTGTTCGCCGGCTTCGGCGTCATCGGCGGGCTCGCCGCGGAGGACTGGGACCACCTCACGGTGCTGAACCAGTTCATCCTCCGGCCGCTGGTGTTCTTCGGCGGCGTCTTCTACTCGCTGGACGCCCTCACCGGGGTCGCGCGCACCGCGAGCTACCTCAACCCCATGGTGTACATGGTCAACGGCGTGCGCTACGGCGTCATCGGCGTCTCCGACATCGACCCGGACGCCGCGCTCGTCGTCCTCACCGGGCTCACGGCCGCCGTGCTCGCCGTCGACGTCTGGCTGTTTCGGCGCGGCTACGGCCTCACCGACTAGCTTTTCCCGGTCGCCGTTCCCGCTTCCTGCATGCCGAGCAACCGCGCGTTCGCCGCCACCACGGTCGCCGTCGCCCTCCTCGCGCTCGCGCACGCCGCGCTGACGTGGCCGCCGGCCGCCGTGCTCGCGTTCTTCGCTGGCGGCGCTGCCGTCGCGTTCGTCGCGGAATCGGTCGTCGTGCGTCTGGGCTGGCTCGACCACCACGTCGGCCGCGAGGTACTGGGCGTCCCCGTCTACGTCCTCTTCGGGTGGACGGGCGTCGTCTACGTCGCGTTCCGCGCCGCGCTGCTGGTCGCGGACGGCTGGCCGGCGGTCGCGCTCGCCGCCGCCCTCGCGACCGGCTACGACGCGCTCGTCGACCACCGCGGCGTCGCCGACGGCCGCTGGACGTACACCGACGACCTCCCCGGTCCCCGGTTCCGCGGCGTGCCGTGGTGGAACTTCGCCGGCTGGTTCGCCATCAGCGCCCTCACTGCGGGACTCGCGACCGTCGCCCTCTGACGCGCCGGCGGAACGACTTTGGGGAGCGCGGTCGCAGCGTCGCGCATGTTCCCCGAAACCGTGGACGCGGCGTCCGTGACGCTGCGACGGCTCTCGCGGGAGCACGTCGACGTGCACGCGCTCTACGAGCGGTTCGCCGCCGACTCGGCTGGCGTCGAGGCGGTCTTCGAGTACGTGCCACAGGAGCCGTACGAGACGCCGAACGACGCCCGCGAGTTCCTGCTGCAGGCCGAAGACGAGTGGGACGACCGGGAGTCCGCCCAGTACGCCGTCCGCGCGGACGGCGACCTCGCGGCTACGCCGGCCTCTTCGTGGAGTGGGAGCGCCGCGCGGCCCGCGTCGGCGTGACCCTCGACCGGCCGTTCTGGGGCGAGGGGTACGCCAGCGACGCCGCCGACGCGCTCGCGGAACTGGCGTTCGAGACGCTGGACCTCGACGTGGTCGCCATCGGCTACGAGCGCGGCAACGAGCGGTCCGAGCGGTTCGTCGAGTCGTTCGTCGAGCGCCACGGCGGCCAGTACGACGGCGTGCTCCGGAACTGGACGCGCGTCGGCGACGACGTGCTCGACCACCACCGCTACACGGTCACGCGAGAACAGTACGAGGCCTAGTCAGGCCGACAGCAGGACCGTGTCGCCCTCGTCCTCGACGTCGACGTCGTAGCCGAACTCGCCGAGGAGGTCGATGCACGTCTCGACGTGGGAGGTGACCTCGGGCGCGCGCACTTCGCCGCCGGCGATGGCGACGAACGGCAGCAGCTGGTCGGCGAGGTACTCGTCGACGGCGGCGTCGCCGTCCTCGAACGCCTCGAAGCGCTCGACGGCGTTCTCGCCGACCGTCTCGGGCTCGACGCCCATCTCCCCCGAGCTCCGCGAAGCCCGCGCGGGCGTGCTCGTACTCGGCGGCGAGCACGAACGCCGACCCCGAGCAGTCCGCTTCGACGTACTCGGTCTCGACGTCGGCGGCGTCGGGCGCGGCTTCGGCCTGCCGCTCCGCGACGTCGTCGTCTGCCTCGGACTCCTCGGCGACGGAGTACGCGGTCAGGGACTCGCGCTCGCCGCGCTCGGTGACGTCGATGGCGTCCAGCGTCGACGGCTCGACGGTCAGCGTCGCCTTCCCGCCGCCGCGCGGGTAGAACCCCCGGCGGTCGAGGGTCACGTCCGCGTCGAGGCCGTGGGCCTGCAGCGTCGGGAGCTTCACGTGCCGGAAGTAGTCGAACGGCGGCGCCCACTTCGCGTCCGTCCCCCCTTCGAGGCGGGCGGTGAACGGCTCGTCGAGCGCGACCGCGACCGGGAGCAGGGCGTCGAACACCAGCGGGACGCTGCCCGCGGTGCCGACCTCCACGGAGACGCTCCCCCCGAGAATCCCCTGGTCCTCGGGGTCGGCGTCCTCGTCGATGTCCTCGTTCGGCTCGAAGGTGAACGACTCCGAGCCCACCTCGACGCCGCTCGTCTCGGCGTTGCAGACCGCCGCGACCGCTTCGATGGCCGCGCAGTGCTGGGCCTGCAACCCCGGGTTCGCGCGAGCGCGCCGGACGTGTCGCATCCGGAACGGTTCGCCTGTGACCGCGGACAGCGAGAGGGCGGTGCGGACCAACTGGCCCCCGCCGTCGCCCCCGTCGAGAATGTTCATACCGGTACGAGACGTTCGGAGGTGAAAAGGGATTCGTCACCCCGCGAGTCGCCACCGTTAGGTCGCTCCCGCCCACACTGCCAGCCATGACGGCCGACGAGCCGGAATTCGACGAGGCGGCGTGGCGCGACCGCGTCCGCGAGCACCGCGCCGAGAAAGACGAGTTCTTCTCGGACCACCCCCAGTCGCCGATTCCGCCCGGGGACCGCGAGGGTTTCGACGGGCTGGCGTACTTCGAGCCGGACCCCGACTACCGGGTGGTCGCGCGGTTCGGGCGCTCTGACGACCCCGAGCGGGTGTCCCTGGAGACCACGCGGGGGCCGCCCGCGGAGTACGAGCGCGTCGGCGTGCTCGGGTTCACGCTCGCCGGCGACCACCGCACGCTCGAAGCGTTCCGCGTGGAGGGCGAGGACTCGCTGTTCGTGCCGTTCGCCGACGAGACCAACGGCGCGGAGACGTACCACCGCGGCCGCTACCTCGACGTCGACGCCGCGGACGCCGACCGCGGGGACGACGTGGTCGTGGACTTCAACCTCGCGTACAACCCCTTCTGCGCGTACGGCGACCAGTTCTCGTGTGCGCTGCCGCCCGCGGAGAACCGCCTCGACGTTGCGGTCCGGGCGGGCGAACGAGCGTACGACGACTGAACGGCGAGCCGCCGGCTACGAGACGGGAAAACGGGAAAAGCGTCGTCGGTACCACCACCAGTGACCGCGGCCGGCCGCGTTACGCGGCGACTTCCGTGGCTTCCAGGAGCTCCTGGTAGCGGTTGCGGATGGTGACTTCGCTGACGTCGGTGACGTCGCTGACCTCGCTCTGGGTCACCTTGTGGTTGGTGAGCAGGCTGGACGCGTAGATGGCCGCGGCCGCCAGCCCCACGGGGGACTTCCCGCTCGTGACGCCGTCCTCCTTGGCGTTGTCCAGCAGCTCGCGGGCGCGGCGCTCGACCTCGTCCGGGAGGTCGAGCTCGGACGCGAACCGCGGGACGTAGCTGGCGGGGTCGGCGGGCGCGACTTCGAGGCCGAGCTCGCGGACGATGTAGCGGTACGTCCGCTTGAACTCCATCTCGTCGATGCGGCTGACGTTCGCCACCTCGTCGATGGAGCGCGGCGTCTGCATCTGCCGGGCGGCGGCGTACAGCGCGCTGGTGGCGACGCCCTCGATGGAACGCCCCGGCAGGAGGTCCTCGCTGAGGGCGCGGCGGTAGATGACGGAGGCCGTCTCCCGGACCTTCTTCGGGAGGCCGAGCGCGGAAGCCATCCGCTCGATCTCGCCGAGCGCCTGCTTCAGGTTCCGCTCCTTGCTGTTGCGCGTGCGGAAGCGCTCGTTCCACTTGCGCAGCCGCTGCATCTTCTGGCGCTGGCTGCTGGACAGGGAGTTGCCGTAGGCGTCCTTGTCCTGCCAGCCGATGTTCGTCGACAGCCCCTTGTCGTGCATCATGTTCGTCGTGGGGGCGCCGACGCGGGACTTGTTGTCCTTCTCCTTGGCGTCGAACGCGCGCCACTCCGGCCCGCGGTCGATGCCGTCTTCCTCGACGACGAGGCCACACTCTGCACAGACGGACTCGCCGTGCTCTTCGTCGTTGACGACGCGGCCGCCACACTCGGGGCAGGTGATGGTCTCGTCCGTGGACTCTACCTCGGACTCGGTTTCAGTCTCGGTCTGCTGTCGGTCACTGGAGTACGTTCGGATTGTGGTGTCACTCATGATGGTTGAAACGTCGGGTGGAGGGCACCGGCCACTGCCCGACTTCGTCGTACTAACGGATAGGAGCGATAAGTATTTAAATCTTTCGCGGTTTTGCGTACCGTTGACACACTCTCAACGGCCTTCAGAGCGCAAAATAGCAGAGAATACTCGGCTTTTGGGCCACCCTAACTATTCGGCCGAGATAACCGAAGGCCAAGGTCGTCACTCAAAACTGTTTCGGTGGTAAGGCGTACCACGACCCGCGTCGTCGGGGTGTTTCGCGGCGCCGTTCCGCTCGGAGAAACATTTAACTCCGGTGACTATCGATACAGGGGAGACTGGCTGGCATGCATGACTGAGCAAGGGGCACGCGTGCTCGTCGTGGACGACGACGAAGCGCTCACCGAGGTGTACGCCGAGTGGCTCGCCGACCGGTACGAGGTCGACACCGCGACCACCGGCGAGGGAGCGCTGCGTGAGCTCGACGACGGCGTCGACGTGGTGCTGCTCGACCGCCGGATGCCCGAGCTCTCCGGCGACGAGGTCCTCGACCGCATCCGCAGCGCGGAGTACGACTGCCGGGTCGCGATGGTCACGGGCGTCCGCCCGAGCACGGACGTCGTCGACCTCGGGTTCGACGAGTACCTCGTCAAGCCCGTCGACCGGAGCGACCTCCACGACGTCGTCGACACCCTCCTCGACCGCTCGGCGTACGACGACCACCTCCAGGAGCTGTACGCGCTGGCCTCCAAGCGCGCGCTGCTGGAAGCCGAAGCCGAGGACGGCGACGTCGAACTCGACGAGTCCTACCGGGAGCTCGTCGCCCGCATCCGCGAGCTCGAGGACCGCATCGACGACGCGGTCGAGGAGTTCGGCTTCGAGGACTTCCGCGTCGCGTTCCGCGACGTCCCCGACAAGGGCACCAGCGACTGACCGGCGGCCCGGGCGGTGACTACTCGTCGAGCGAGTCGGCGATGGCCGAGAGGCTCGAATCCGGCGGCTCGGCCGCGGCGTACGTCGCGGACTCGCCGGGGACGCGGACGCCGTACTTGAACCCGGGTCGACGACGTCGACGTGGACGGAGCGCCCGGCCTCGAGCGGGCCGTCGTCGAGCCACGCGGCGAGGTGGTTGGTGGCGCTCCCGGGGTCGCGGGCGAGCGACGGCGTGTCGTAGGCGCCGCGAATCACGGGCGTGCCGTCGTCGAGGTGGCGGAGCTGGACGTGGTACTCGTCGCCGTCGAGGACGACGCGGACGACCTCGCCGGCGGGGAAGTCGGCGGCCGCGTCCGCGGGCAGGCGGAGTTCGTGGCGGCGCGTCCCGCCGGCGCGGGCGACCGTCCCGGTCACCGTCTCGACGGTCTCCGCGGAGACGTAGTCGGGCATACCCGTGGGGAGGGCGCTCGGGCCTAAAAGCCGGCCGGTTACTCGTAGTCGTGGCGGCGCCGCTGGACGGCCTCGACGAGCTTGACGACGCCGCCGAGCAGCGCGGTGCACGCCGCGAAGATGACGGTGAACCAGACGGCGATGGAGAGCAGTATCTCGGCGTCCGGGCTGGTGACGACTCGGCGCGCGAGCACGCCGGCGGCGAGCGCGACGCGTAGAACGCCGCGACCTTGATGGGGAAGCTGTTGCGCTCGACGAACCCCTCGGTTCCGCTCGTCGCGGCGCCGGACGCCGCCCGGTTCGGGCGGTCGGCGTCGAACTGAGGCATCCTCTACCCGGCATCGTGGCGCGTCGCGCTGAAGAGAATTGGGGGTAGTTGAGCTCGCTCGACACGTCACAAGCTACAGGCGAACGACCGCCGGACGGAGCCGAGCGGGCGCACAAAGCGTGGGCTTTTGGTCGCCGCCGCCGAACGGTCGCGCATGGACGCCCCGATACCGACGCCGACCGACGACGCCGGCGGGAGCCGGCGGTACGCGTTCCTCGCCATCCTCCCGTTCCTCCTGCTCGGCATCGCGGACGTCGTCCTGCTGCTGGTCTGGGGGCTGAACCCGCTGTGGGGGTTCGTCATCCTCCCGCCGATCCTGTTCATCAGCGTGCTCGGCTGGATCGCGTTCAAGTCCGGGTTCGTCGAGGACCGTACCGGCGTCGACGAGGCCTAGTCGCCGGCGACGGCTCGCACGGGCGCGCCGTCCGCGTCGACGCGCAGCGGGAACGCCCGCACCGTACACCGCTCCGGGAGCGCACGAAGGTTCGTCACGTTCTCCAGAATCAGTCGCTCGTCGCCGAGCAGCGCGTGGTGGGCCGGATAGCCGGCCGGGTCGCCGTCGCTCGCGTTCGGGGAGGGCGATGGGTCGACGCTCGGCGCGTCGACGGCGAGTGGTAGCCGAGGTCCGCGCAGCGGGCGGCCGCGGCGCCGTCAGGTACGGGTGGTCGAAGTACTGCTCCGTCGCCCCAGTGCTCGCTCCAGCCCGTGCGGACGACGAGGAGGTCGGCGTCGGTCTCCGGGGACGCGCCCCGCGGGAATCGCCTCGCGCGCGCCGGCGTCAGTGCAGTCCACGACCCGGGCGTCGAACGCGAACGTCTCGACGTCGTACGCGCCGAGCGTCGCGCCGTCCTCGAGTAGGTGTGCTGGCGCGTCGACGTGCGTCCCCGAGTGCGTCGAACACGCGACGTCGGCGACGCGGTAGCCGTCCGCCTCGAACGTGGCGTGCGGCGTCACCGACGCGGGCGGGTCCCCGGGGTACGGCAGCCCGGAGCCGAGTTCGTGCGTGAGGTCCCACATGCCGCCGGCTACTGGCGCCGCGCGGTAAACGTTCGCGGCTTCGTGTAACAGCAGTAAGGATTAAGCCCGCAGTCGGGGACTACCTCGTATGGGACTCGTCGCCGGCGCGCTGTACGGCGCCCTCGGGGTCGCGTTGGTCGCCGCGGGGCTCGCGCTCCGCCGCCGGGAGTCGATGACCGGCGTCCCGCTGTACGACCCCGACGCCGCCGCGGACCCCGCCGCCCTCGCGCGCCTGCTCGGGCTGTCGCTGTCCGTCTTCGGCCTCGTCACGCTCGCGTTCGGCGTCGCGGAGACGTTCGACCGCGCGACCGGCGTCGTCGTCTTCGCGTACGCGTCGTCGTCCTGCTCGTCGCGCTCGCGACCGCCGTCCGCTCCCGCCGGTACGAGTGATTCTGCGACGCACTCGGGAGCGGGCGTCGCCAGTCAGGCCGACCGCCGCGCGGCCCCGAGCGCGTCGAGGGCGTCGTCGACGAGCTCGTCGTCGTACGTCCAGAAGCCGAAGAAGCCGTCGTCGCGCTCCTCGGCGAGCAGCGCGCACGCCTGCTGGGGGTCGCCGCCGCCGTCGAAGACGACGAACCACAGCGACGCGACGTCCGGAACCGCGGCGCCGTGGAACGTCACGCCGTCGGGGACGTCGGCGGTGGCGTCCGGCAGCCCGTAGACGTGGACCGCGAGGTCCGTGCCGGCGAGGCGTTCGTACGTCCGGCGCTCCTCGGCGAAGTTCGAGAGCCGCTGGAACCCCGCGAACAGGCGGCCCTCGCCGGTGCGCCACGCGCGGTCCTCGATTTCGCGGGACGCCTGCAGCATCTGCCAGTGGCTGTAGGACGTGAACGTGGTCCGGTCGAGGTGCGAGAGCAGGCGGCCGTAGGCGACGTCCTCGCCGACGGACCGCGGGCTACCGTGGGTCAGCGAGCGGAGCGCGTCGATGCCGACCGCGGTGAGGTACTCGCCGTCGTCGGACAGCACCGCGTGCTCGGGGTCGCTGCCGGCGTCGGCTTCCTCGATGGCGACGTTCTGGGACGCGAAGTACTCCCGGAGCTCCGGCACCACGTCGGTCTCCGGCGCCGTGTACACGGTCAGCGTCTTCTCGCGCCCCCGGACCGTCTCGACCACCTCGCGGAGGCTCATACGTCGACCGTTCGCCCCCTCGTACAAATGCGTTCGGCTGGCGTGTGCCAACTCGCCGCGACCCGCCTCGAACAGCCGAGTCGCCGCTGTCACGACGCGAACGCTCGGTTCTGTCGAGGTTCGGCGGTAGTGTTATGTGGTAGCATGCCCCAAAGAGGAGTATGCACGAGGCAGCGCCGGGCCGACCAGCGTGGAGCCGTCCCGCGGACGTCGCCATCCTGACGTTCCTCGCGGGCCGCAGCGCCGAGTACCCCGCCATCGTCGCGAACCGCATCGGGATGCACACGCCGTACGTCGAGTCCCGCTTCGAGGCGCTCGCCGAGCGGGAGCTGGTCGAACCCGTCTCCGACGAGGTCGTCTACCGGCTCACGGAGCGCGGCGAGCGCGCGCTCGACGCCGGCGTCCTGCCCGAGTGAGCGGCGCTTATACGTCCCCGCGACGAACGACACGGTATGAACCACGAGTCCTACCTCCGGGCCGTGGGCCTCCCCGAGTACGCGGACCACCGGACCGAGGCCGCCGAACGCGGCGCCGCGCTCGTGGCGCGCCCGCCGCACGCCACCGTCGACGCCGACACCGTCGAGGACTGCTACGTCTACCCCGTGCCCGAGCGCGGGCCGGACGGGGCCTGCGGCGTCGGCCTCGCCGACGACCCGTACAACCTCGCGCCCATCTGCGGGCTGGAGTACGACCGCGAGCGGCTCCGCG
>NZ_WPCF01000075.1 GCF_009741975.1 Halobacterium sp. CBA1126
CGGTGAGCACCGCGGCGGCGAACGCGAGGCCGTACGCGTACAGCGCGGCCTCGGGCGCGAGCGCGAGGATGACGAACGCGGAGTCGCCGGCGGTCGCGGCGAGCGTGGCGGCGACGGTGCCGAAGGAGACGCTCCCGCGGAGGTACAGCGGCATCACGACGATGGCGCCGCCGCAGCCGGGCGTGAGGCCGAGGAGCGCGCCGGCGAGCGGCTGGAGGCGCTCGCTGTCTTCGAGGCGCTCGAGCAGCGCGCCGCGCGTGTAGTACTGGAGGAGGCCGAAGGCGAGGACGGTGACCGCGACGAACGCGCTCACCTGCACGTAGGCGTCGCGAATCGAGACGAGGAAGACATCCGCGAGTTCTGAGACCATAATTAGACGAGTCTAATCTAGAGTTTCGCCCACTAGAATTTATAGGTTCGGGTACTCCTGCTGCTGGCGACGAGTGCGAAACGGCGCAAACGCGGTCGACTACTGCGAGGACGCTTCCCGCAGCACGTGCAGCGACACCGGGACGTTCGCCGCGACGAGCCCGAACGCGGCGCCGAGGAACGGGTCGACGCCGAGCGACGGGCCGAGCAGGTAGCCGGCCGCGAAGCCGATGGGGTCGAAGACGACCGCCAGCAGAATCAGCTGTTTCTCGAACGACAGCCCCTCGAACCGCTGTGCGAGTTTGCTCGCCATCGTAACTGGCTCGGGATTTCCCCCGCGAGCACGTAAGTCGTCGGCGCGCTCGCAGCCGCCGAGAAACCGCGGTTTCAGTCCGACTGCGCGGCTCGCGACTCCCGATGGTCGCCGTTCGTGACGACGTGGCGCACCATCTGCCCGCCACGCGGACCGTAAGGCAGAGGGACACCCCACTCGAAGTCGGCCCATGGACCAGAAGCGGGAGCTGACGAGCGTCGACCTCGTCGCCCTCACTGCGGAACTCAACGGCTATCAGGGGGCGAAAGTCGACAAGGCCTACCTCTACGGCGACGACCTCCTGCGGCTGAAGATGCGGGACTTCGACCGCGGCCGGGTGGAGTTACTCGTCGAAGTCGGGGACACGAAGCGCGCGCACGTCGCGGCCCCCGAGCACGTGCCGGCGGCGCCGGGCCGACCGCCGAACTTCGCGAAGATGCTGCGGAACCGGCTGTCGGGCGCGGACTTCCACGAGGTCCGCCAGCACGGCTTCGACCGGATTCTGGAGTTCGAGTTCCGCCGCGAGGACCAGGACACGACCATCGTCGCGGAGCTGTTCGGGGACGGCAACATCGCGGTCGTCGACCAGAACGGCGAGGTCGTGGACTCGCTGGACACCGTCCGGCTGCAGTCCCGGACGGTCGCGCCGGGCTCCCAGTACGGCTTCCCGAGCGCTCGCGTCAACCCCCTCGACCTCGACTACGAGGGGTTCGCGGCGAAGATGCGCGAGTCGGACACGGACCTCGTGCGCACGCTCGCCACCCAGCTGAACTTCGGCGGGCTCTACGGCGAGGAGCTCTGCACGCGGGCGGGCGTCGAGAAGACCAAGGACATCGACGACGCGGGCGAAGACGAGTTCCGCGCGCTCTTCGAGGCCAGCGAGCGCCTGCTCGACGACATCCAGTCCGGGAACCTCGACCCCCGCGTGTACTTCGAACCCGGCGACGGCGAGGACGAGGACGGGCGCGCCGAGCGCGGCCAGCGCGTCGACGTCACGCCGCTCGCGCTCGAGGAGCGCAGCGACCTCCCGTCGGACGCGTTCGACCGGTTCAACGACGCCCTCGACGACTACTTCACGAACCTCGACACGACCGAGGAGGAGGAGAGCGGGGAGGCCACGCAGAAGCCGGACTTCGAGCAGGAGATCCAGAAGCACCGCCACATCATCAAACAGCAGGAGCAGGCCATCGAGGACTTCACCGAGCAGGCCGAAGCCGAGCGCGAGAAGGCCGAACTGCTGTACGCGAACTACGACCTCGTCGACGACCTCCTCTCGACGGTGCAGGACGCCCGCGACGCGGGTCACGGCTGGCAGGAGATCGCGGAGACGTTCGAGGAGGCCGCGGGCGACGTCCCGGGCGCGGACGCGTTCGCGGGCGTCAACGAGTCCGAGGGGACGGTTCGCGTCCGAATCGACGACCACACCATCGAGGTCGACCCGTCGTGGGGCGTCGAGAAGAACGCCGACGACCACTACCAGGAGGCCAAGCGCATCGAGGAGAAGAAGGAGGGCGCCCGCGCGGCCATCGAGAACACCCGCGAGGACCTCGAGGCCGCGAAGCAGCGCCGAGAGGAGTGGGAGGCCGAGCCCGAGGAGCCCGAGGACGAAGACGAGCAGGACGTCGACTGGCTCTCGCGGTCGTCGATTCCGATCCGCAAGCAGGAGCAGTGGTACGAGCGGTTCCGCTGGTTCCGCACCTCGGACGGCTTCCTCGTCATCGGCGGCCGGGACGCCGACCAGAACGAGGAGCTCGTGAAGAAGTACATGGACCGCTACGACCGGTTCTTCCACTCCGCGGCCCACGGCGGCCCCGTCACCGTGCTGAAGACGTCGGCGCCGAGCGAGCCCTCCAAGGACATCGAGGTCCCCGAGTCGAGCAAGCGGCAGGCCGCCCAGTTCGCGGTCTGCTGTTCGTCGGTCTGGAAGGACGGCCGCGGCTCCGGTGACGCCTACATGGTGTCGCCCGACCAGGTGTCGAAGACGCCCGAGAGCGGCGAGTACCTCGAGAAGGGCGGGTTCGCCATCCGCGGGGACCGCACGTACTTCCGGGACCTGCCCGCGGAGTGGGCGGTCGGCATCAGCTGCGAGCCGCACACGCGCGTGCTCGGCGGCCCCATCGACGCCATCGTCGAGGACGTCGAGACGGCGATCGAACTCGAACCGGGCCGGTACGCGCAGGGTGACGCCGCCAAGCGAATCTACCGGGAGTTCCGCGAGCGCTTCGCCGACGAATCGTTCGTCCGGAAGGTCGCCAGCCCGGACGAGATTCAGAAGTACATGCCACCCGGTGGGAGCCGAATTCGAGATTAGAATCCTCTTGCGGTAGTTCTCATCCGCCTTCGACGTGAGTTATCGAGAACGCCCAGAAAGCCCCGAGGCTGTAGACTCGGTGCGCTCGCTGCGCGCTTCCCTCGCTACGCTCGGTCCAGTGCTTACGTCGCGCGCCTTCGTCTACAGCCTCGCCCCTTTCAGTCCCACCTGTTACCGGCTGTCCAACCGGCTACGGGTGGACTGAAAGGGCGGCGGGCTTGCGCTTGTGTGGTCGTCTCGCGACGCAAGCACCGCAGGAACGAGCACAGCGAGTGACGAGGAGCGCGGCGAGCGAACGACCGCGAGCCCGCCGAGGCTTTCTGGCAGACGACGGCGGTACAAATCGCGGACATCACGGAATGTCTCAATCCAGGGCGCGAGAGTAGCAGGACACTTGGGCGTCCCCCGCCTCCGTCCGCGTATGCAACTGAAGGAGCGCCGGCAGGTCGAGGGCGGCGGGGAGCGCATCACGCTCGTCCCCGAGAGCCTCGACGACCTCTGGCACCTCGCGTACGTCCTCGAGCCCGGGGACCTCGTGGCCGGGGACACCCACCGCCGCATCCAGCGCAACGACGACCAGATGCGGGACACGGGCGGGGAGCGCGAGCACATGCACGTCACCATCGACGTCGAGGACGTGGAGTTCCACAAGTTCTCGAACCGCCTCCGGGTGTCGGGCACCATCGCGGACTGCTCCCGCGAGGACCAGCTCGGCCTCCACCACACGCTGAACGTCGAGGAGCGCGAGGAGATCGAGGTCGAGAAACACTGGAAGCCCGACCAGCTCGAACGCCTCAACGAGGCCGTCGAGGCGACCGACCAGCCCGACGTCGCCATCGCCACCGTCGAAGAGGGCGAGGCGTACATCCACGTCGTCCAGCAGTACGGCGTCGACGAGTACGGCTCGTTCACCGGGACGACCGGGAAGGGCGAGTACGCCCGCTCCCGCGAGGAGCTGTTCGAGGACGTCGCGAGCGCGCTCTCGCACCTCGACGCGGACGCCATCATCCTCGCCGGCCCGGGGTTCACGAAGCAGGACGCTCTCGACTACATCGAGGAGGAGTACCGCGACCTCGCGGACAAGATCACGACCGTGGACACGAGCGCGGTCGGCGGCCGCGGCGTCCACGAAGTGCTGAAGCGCGGCGCCGTCGAGGACGTCCAGGAGGAGACGCGCATCGCCGAGGAGTCCGAGCTCATCGACGAGCTCACCGACCAGATTGCGACCGACGGGAAGGCCGCCTACGGCATCGAGGAAGTCGAGCAGGCCGTGGAGTTCGGCGCGGTCGAGACGCTGCTGATTCTGGACGAGCGCCTGCGGAAGGAGCGCGCCGGCGAGGGCGACTGGGACGTCGACGTCAACGACCTCGTCACGCAGGTCGAACAGCAGGGCGGGGACGTCACCGTGTTCAGCCACGAGTTCGCGCCCGGCGAACAGCTCCGCAACCTCGGCGGCGTCGCCGCCATCCTCCGGTACCGGATGGAGTGAGGGGCAACGGCTTTCTCGGTGGCGCCGCGAGGTGGCAGCGTGGCGGGACTGACACTGCTGGACGTGGGGCTTGCGCTGGTGGCGCTGGCCGCCGCCGGCCTGCTCGCGCGCCGGGTCGCCAGTCGGTCATTCCCGCGTACCTCCTCGTCGGCATGCTCCTCGGGCCGCACGCGCCCGCCCTCTGGGGGTTCCGGCCGACGGTCGTCGCCGACCCGGAGACCGTCTCGCTGGTCGCCGACCTCGGCGTCGTCCTGCTGTTGTTCTTCGTCGGCCTCGAGCTGAGTCTGGACGCGCTCGTCGAGAAGGGCGACCGCGTGCTCGCTGGCGGCGCCATCGACGTCGGCGTCAGCCTCCCGCTCGGGTTCGCGGTCGGCGTCCTGCTGGGCTTCGACTGGGTGGCGTCGCTCGTGCTCGCGGGCGTCCTGTTCAACTCCTCGACGGTCATCGTCGCGAAGCTCCTGCTGGAACTGGACTGGATCGCCAACCCCGAGAGCGAGGCGATTCTCGCGGTGGTCGTCGTCGAGGACGTGGCGACCGCGGGCTACCTCGCGGTGCTGTCGGCGGTCCTGCTCGGCGCCACCGACCTCGGCGCGCTCGCGACCGACGTCGCGGTCGTGGTCGCGCTCGTCGCGGCCGGGACGGTCGTCGCGCTCCGCGGGACGAACCTCGTCGAGCGCCTCCTCGACGTCGAATCCGGCGAACTGTTCGTGCTGCTCGCGCTCGGCGTCGCCGCGACCGTCGCCGGCCTCGGCGAGCACTCGGGCGTGAGCGCCGCGGTCGCGGCGTTCCTCGTCGGCACCGCGGTCGGTCGGACCTCGCTGACGGACCGCGTGGAGGGGCTGCTGGCGCCGTCCCGTGACCTGTTCGCGGCGCTGTTCTTCCTCTCGGTCGGCCTCGCGACGGACCCCGCGCTCGTCACGCGGGAAGCGTGGGCGGTCGCCGTCGCGGTCGCCGTCACGATTCCCGGCCAGTACGTCTCCGGCTACTACGCCGGCCGGCAGTTCGACCTCGAGCCGTCGCGGGCGTTCCGCGTCGGGTCCGCGCTCGCGCCCCGCGGCGAGTTCGCGCTCGTCATCGCCGCGCTCGCCGCCAGCGTCGGCACCACGCCCGTGCTCACCGAGCGGGTGCCCGCGTTCACCGTCGGCTACGTGCTCGCGACGAGCGTCCTCGGCACGTTCGCGATGCGGTACAGCGACCAGTTGTGGGCGCTCCTGCCGGTCGCGGACCCGCAGTGAACGCCCGTCGGTCGCCGCGCGCCGGCGGTGGGCTTTTGCGGGCGCCCGTCGAACCGTCGGTGATGCCAGTCCGCGAGACGGACCTCCCCAACGTCGGCCGCAAGTTCGAACTCGACCTCGCCGACGGCGGCCAGCTCTCGGTCGTCATCGGCCACGACGGCACGCGGACGCTGTACCGGCTGCCCGAGCGCGGCGGGGACGCCGAGCGCGTCGCCGAGCTCACCGGCGAGGAGGCCCGGCAGTTCGGCGCCATCCTCGGCGGCGCGTACTTCCAGCCCGCGGAATCGGAGACCGCGGACGTCCCGGTCGGCGACGGCCGCATCGAGTGGTTCGACGTCCCCGCGGACTCGCCGCTCGCCGGGAGTTCGGTCGCCGACTCCGCGCTCCGGACGGAGACCGGCGCGACCCTGTTGGCCATCCAGCGCGGCAGCGACACCATCGCGAACCCCGACCCCGGGGAGGTCATCGAACCCGGCGACGTGCTCGTGACCCTCGGCACGCAGGAAGAACAGCGGGGGCTGGGCGCGCTCGTCAACAAGGACAGCGACGTTTGACTACGCGATGTCGACGACGAGGCCGTCCCGCGCGACCGCGACGTGGCCGTCGAAGTGCTCGCTCACCGCGTCCCGCATCTCGCGGTGTTTCCCCTCCGTGTGCGGGTAGAGGTGCGTGAGGTACAGTTCTTCGACGTCCACGCCCGCGAGGGACTCGCCGAGCTGGGTCGGCGTCGGGTGGTTCGAGACGTCGACCTCGTCCGGGAACGAGCAGTCGTGGACGAGCACCTCGCAGCCGTCCGCGAACTCCCCCATCCCCGCGAACGCCTCCGTGTCCGCGCTGAACGCGAGCGCGCCGTCGAACTTGTACGCCAGCCCCGGCATCGAGTGCCGCGTCTCGATGGCCTCGACGTCGAACCCCGCCACCGCGAAGCTCCCGACGTCGACCTCCCGCAGCGTGAGGTCCACGCGGCCCTGCAGGTACTCGTGGACGTCCAGCAGGTCCGTCACCAGCCCCTCCGTCCCGGTCGGCCCGGCGACGGTGAGCTCTTCCTCGCCCGCGAGCCACCGCGCCTTCAACAGCGGCAGCAGGTCGCTCACGTGGTCGAGATGGTGATGGGTCAGGAGGACGGTGTCCACGCCCTCGTAGCCCACGTCCGTCCGCGCGAGCGTGTGCAACACCCCGCTCCCGCAGTCCACCAGCAGGCGCTCCTCTGACTTCTCGAGGAGGAGGCCGGTCTGCATCCGGTCGCCCGTCGGCATCGCCGCTCCCGTCCCGAGGAACGTCAGTCGCATACGAGAACGCGCGACTGGAAGGCGGTTAACGGTTCTGGGTAGGTGTCCGTGGACAGTTGTCGTTGTCGCGTCCGCGCACTTCGTCGTCGACGACGCCTCGAAAGCCCCGGCGGGCTCGCTCACGGGTCGCTTCGCTCCCCGTTCGCGGTTTTCGTGGCCTCCCTTCGGTCGGCCACGCACTCGCGGTCGCTCGCTCGCCGCGCTCCTCGCTTCGCTGCGGTGCTCGCGTCGCGAGACGACCAGGCAAGCGCGAGCCCGCTGCCCCTTTCAGCCCACCCGTAGCCGGCCGGCCAACCGGTAATTGGGCGGACTGAAAGGGGCTGCTCGCTCGACTCCCGGGCCTCGCTGTGCTCCTCGCTCACTACGTTCGCTGCGGTGCTTGCGTCGCCGGGTTCGCCGAGCGAGCAGGGGCTTTCGAGGTGTCGTAAGCGACGGCACCCCCGAAAGCTCTGGAACAAACCAAAATTCCTAGCGGCGTCAGACACTTGCCGCACGGGAGCCAAACACACGCGAACGATGGGGTTCGAGTCGGAGGCGACGACGCGGTCGGGCGAGTCCTCGGACCGCGAGGTGTTGGACGCGCTCGACCCGGCCGTCCGGGAGTGGTGGGTCGACCGCTTCGGCTCCCCGGAGCAGGACGGCGGCTGTCTGACGCCGCCCCAGCGGGAGGCGATTCCGCTGATTCACGCGGGGGAGAACGCGCTGGTGGCGGCGCCCACCGGGTCGGGGAAGACCCTCGCGTCCTTCACGGCGATTCTGAACGAGCTGTTCGAGCGCGAGCGCGCCGAAGGCCTCGACAACGAGGTGTACTGCCTGTACGTGTCGCCGCTGAAGTCGCTCGCGAACGACATCGAGCGGAACCTCGCGGAGCCGCTGGCGGGCATCGGCGACCGGCTCGCCGAGCGCGGCGTGGAGACGGACGTCCGGCAGGCGATCCGCCACGGGGACACGAGCAGCTACGAGCGCCAGCAGATGCTCGAGGAGACGCCGCACATCCTGAACACGACGCCGGAGACGCTCGCCATCCTGCTGAACTCGCCGAAGTTCCGGGAGAAGCTCCGGAGCGTGGAGTACGTCGTCGTCGACGAGATCCACAGCCTCGCGGACTCCAAGCGCGGCACGCACCTCTCGGTGAGTCTGGAGCGGCTCCAGCGGCTCGCCGGCGACTTCACGCGCATCGGCTGTTCGGCGACCGTCGAGCCGCTGGCGGACATCGCGCGCTACCTCGTCGGGTTCGACCGCGCTGAGGACGGCTCCGCGGACGAGCCGAGCGGGCAGGGCCCGCGAGGCAGCGACGGGGCGCGGAACTGCGAGATCGTGGACGCGCGGTTCGCCCGCGACTACGACCTCCGGTTGTCGTGTCCGACGCCGGACCTCGTGAACGCCTCGAAGGGCGCCATCAACGACGCGTTCTACGAGGAGCTCGGTGACCTCGTGGACGCGAACGAGAGCACGCTCGTGTTCACGAACACGCGGTCGGGCGCCGAGCGCGTCCTCGAGAACCTCCGCGAACGCGGCGTCGTCGGCGAAGAGGAGTCGGCGTGCCACCACGGCAGCCTCTCGAAGGACCGCCGGCAGGCCGTCGAAGCCCAGCTCAAGGAGGGGTCGCTGTCGGTGACGACGACGTCGACGAGCCTCGAACTCGGCATCGACATGCCCCACGTCGACCTCGTGGTGCAGGTGGGGTCGCCGAAGTCCGTCGCGAGCCTGCTCCAGCGGGTCGGGCGCGCGGGCCACCGGCCCGGGCGGACGGTCACGGGGCGGGTCATCGCCTTGGACCGGGACGAGCTCGTGGAGTGCGCGGTGATGCTCCGGCAGGCCGAGCAGGGGTTCGTCGACCGCGTGCACATCCCCGAGCGCGCCCACGACGTCGCCGCACAGCACGTCTACGGGATGGCCATCGAGGGGCCGCTGCCCGAGGCCGAGGTCCGGGCGACGCTGCGGTCGGCGTACCCGTACCGGGAGTACGGCGACGACGACTTCGAGCGGCTGTTCCGCTACCTCACGGCGGAGTACGACGGCCTCGAGGACCGGAACGTGTACGCGAAAATCTGGCGCGACGAGAACGACCCGCCCGGCGGGGACGACGGCGACCCCGACGACCCCACCTCGGGGACGCACCACTACCCCGAGTTCGCGGTCGGGGAGCGCCTCGTCGGGAAGCGCGGGCGGCTCGCGCGCCGATTCTCCTCCAGAACCTCGGGACGATACCGGACTCGTTCACGGTGAACGTCTACGTGCGCGGCGACGACGAGTGGGTCGGCCAGCTCGACGAGAGCTACCTCGACACCCTCGAAGCCGGGGACGTGTTCGTGCTCGGCGGCGACCGGTTCGCGTACCGCTACCGGCGCGGGTCGAAGGTGTACGTCGACCGCACGAGCGAGCGCGCGACCGTGCCGTCGTGGTTCTCCGAGCGCCTCCCGCTGTCCTACGACCTCGGGCGGGAGATCGCGCGCTTCCAGTCCGAGCTCGTCGCGAAACACGAGGCGGGCGGCGCGGCCGCGGTCCGGCGCTGGCTCCGCGAGTTCCCCGTGGACGCGAACGCCGTCCGGGCGCTCGCCCGGATGTACGACGACCAGATTCAGTACGCGGGCGTCGACAGCGTCAGCACGACCGACCGCGTCGCCGTCGAGGAGGTCAAGGACCGCGACGAGTACCGGCGGCGCTACCACGTCCGGACGCCGTACGGCCGGCGGTTCAACGACGGCCTCTCGCGGCTGCTCGCCTATCGCTGCGCGAACGAGGCGAACGCGAACGTCGCGGTCTCCGTCGCCGACAACGGGTTCACGCTCGCGATGCCGCTGAACCGGAAGGTCGACGTCGCGGAACTGCTCCGGCAGACCGACCCCGGCGAGGCCCGCGAGACGCTGCGGGACGCCCTCGACGGCACGGACCTCCTCCAGCGGTACTTCCGCATCGACGCGACGCGCGCGCTGCTCGTGTTGAAGCGGTACAAGGGCCGGGAGAAGTCCGCGAGCAAACAGCAGGTCGCCAGCGAGATGCTGCTCGGGTTCGCCGAGGACCTCGAGGACTTCGCCGTCCTCGAGGAGACCTACCGGGAGCTCATCGAGGACAAACTCGACCTCGCGGGCGTCCGCGAGGTCCTCGCGGCGGTCCAGTCCGGGGACGTCGAAGTCACCGAGACGACCCTGCAGTCGCCGTCGCCGCTGTCGTTCGGGCTGGCGACGCTCTCGGCCAGCGACGTGGTGCTCGCCGACGACGAGGACGCCGTACTGCGGGCGTTCCACGAGCGCGTCCGCGAGCACGTCGACGACTGACGCGGTCCGCGTTCGCACTCCCCGCGATTCTCCGGTCGGAGCGGCGACGCATTAACGGTCTGCCGCGCGATAGGTGGGCTATGGCAGGACGCGTGCGCGACCGGTCGGCCGACGGCGTCGTCCACTGGTGGTTCTACGCGTACGCCGCGTTCGGCTTCGTCGCCGCCGTCGCGCACGGGTTCGTGGTCGGGTGGAGCCTCGCGGTCGCCCTCGAGACGGTCATCCTGTTCGCGCTGTCGGGGTCGCTCGTGTACTCCGGGGTCGACGCCCGCGGCCGTGACGTCAGCCAGCCCGGGCTCGCCCGCGCCGCCGGCCTGACCGTGCTCACTGGCCTGAGTTTCTCGCTTTTGGCGGTCGCCGTCGCGCTCATCTGGCAGCTGGAGGGCCACCCGGTCGTCGACGTCGAGTTCATGGTGGTGTTCGCGATGTGGCTGGGGCTGGCGGTCGGCGCGCAGGCGAGCCTCTACGTGGTCGCCGCCGAGGAGAAGCGCCGGCGGCTCGCGGACCTCGTGAAGCTGTTGACGATGAACCAGCGGGTTCTCCGGCACAACCTCCGGAACGAGCTGTCGGTCGTCGACGGCCACCTCCAGAACATCGAGCGCAGGGTCGGCGACGGCGACCGCGACGTCGAGGTGGCCCGCGACCACGTCACGAAGATTCTGGAGACCAGCGAACGCACGCGCCGGATTCTGGGCATCTGGGAGAGCGACAACTGCCGCGACCAGGACGCGGGCGCGGTCCTCGCTGCGGCCGTCGAGCGCCTCCGGGACGACTACCCGGGCGTCGACGTGGAGGTCGCTGCGAGCGACGACGCCGTGGTGTCCGCGCACTCCGCGCTCGACGACGCGATGTACGAGGTGCTCGCGAACGCCGTCGAGCACAACGACGACGTGTCCATCTCGGCGTCCGTGACGAACCCGCCGGGCGACGAGGTCGTCGTCGAAGTCACGGACGACGGCTCGGGGATTCCCGGCCGCGAGTACGACATCCTCGAACAGCCCGAGGAGACGACGCTCTCGCACGCCAGCGGGCTCGGCCTCTGGCTCGTGTACTGGACGGTCCGGGAGTCCGGCGGCTCCGTGGAGTTCGTGGAGGACGAGGACGGCACGACGGTGCGGTTCCGGCTGCCGGACGCGACGGCGAAGCCCGGGCTCTGGGGGCGGCTCGTCGGCCGCTCGCGGTGACGGTCAGCCGAAGTACGCGCGCAGGACCGCGCCGAAGCCCGTGACGCCGACGAGGAGCGCGACGAGGCCGCCGACGCCGGTCGCCGCGAGCGCGCCGTTGATGGCGGCCGCGACGAGCAGCGCCTTCAGCCAGCCGTCCTCGTGGCCGACCAGCCGGTCGGCGATGGCGAGGTACGCGACGGCCGCGCCGACCGCCCAGACGACGTACGCGACGAGCGCCAGCGGGAGCGCGACGACGATGCCGACGATGGTGAACACGAGCAGCAGCGTCACGACGAACAGCGCGAGCGCGCAGAGGAGGCCGTACGCGAACGAGCCCACGGGGTCGTCGAGGACGTCCGCCATCAGCTGTTCGGTGCGGTCGGGGTAGACCGCGACGGCGATTGCGCCGACCACCAGCGTCGTCAGGAACGCGCCGACCGCGCCGCTCGCCAGTCCCTGTCCGAGCGAGACGTTCACGTCCAAACCCGTCTCCGAGAGCGCGATCAGTTGCGTCGCCGCGTCGACTGCGAGCGCCTTCATCGACGTGAGCTTCGACGGCTACCCGGATAAAGACAGAGGGGACGGCGAACGTCCCCGCGAGACGGCTCGAACGCTCGTCGTCGCCCCTAGCCGAGCGACGCCCAGTCGACCATCCGGTCGTACAGCGGCTCCGAGCGCAGCGCCGCCTCGTCGCCGACGAGCACGAGGCTCTTCTTCGCGCGAGTGAGCGCGACGTTCACGCGCCGGTGGTCCTCGAAGATGGGGCCGTCGAGGCTCCCGGTCGCGACGAACGAGACGACGATGACCTCCTTCGAGGAGCCCTGGAAGCGGTCCACGGTGTCGACGGCGACGCCGTCGGGGACGCGCCGCCCGATCTCCGCGACCTGCGCGCGGAACGGCGCGATGACGCCGACGTCGGCGGGGTCGACGCCCGCGTCGACGTACTCGCGGACGATTTCCCCGACCCGCTCGGCCTCCGCCGGGTCGACGTGCGCGTCGCTCGTCCCGGGCACGTCGTGGAACGAGACGCCGTTCTGGACCGCACCGCCCGTCTCGACGCCGAGGTCGGCCAGCGTCTGGCCGGCGACTCCGCCCGCCGCGGGGCGGAGCTGGCCGTCGTAGAACTCCGTCGAGGAGAACGCCTGGATGCGCTGGCTCATCCGGTACTGCTGGTCGAGCATCACGGACGCCTCCGGGTGGGTCTCGTGGAGGCGCTCGAACAGCGACGTCGACAGCCGGCCGCCCGAGCGCACTACCGGCGGGAGCTGTTCGTGGTCGCCGACGAGCACGAAGCGCTCGCCGCGGTTGATGGCCGCGAGCGTGTCCGGTTCGGTGAGCTGGCTGGCCTCGTCGACGAGCACCACGTCGAACTCCTGCTCGCGCATCACCCGGGAGCCGCAGGTCGCCGTCGTCGCCGCCACCACGTCCGCGGTCTGGAGCGCTCGCGCGCACTCCGCTGGGTCCCCGGACTGGTCCAGGCGGAGGTCCCGCATGTCCTCGCGGACGCCCGTGGAGGTCCCGACGCGGACGATATCTTCATGTCCCTGCTCCCGCAGGGCCTCGAGCGCGTTGTCCACCGCGCGGTTCGTGAACGCCGACAGCAGCACGCGGTCGCCGCGGTCGACGAACTCCCGGATGAGGGTCGCGATGGTGTACGTCTTCCCCGTCCC
>NZ_WPCF01000131.1 GCF_009741975.1 Halobacterium sp. CBA1126
GCCGGTGATGTTCCCGAGGGCCATCCCGACCCAGATGCCGGTGGCGCCCCACTCGAGGGAGAACGCGAACAGGTAGACGGTGAGGACGCGGCCGAGCCACAGCGTCACCATCGAGATGACCATCGCGGTCTTGGTGTTGCCGGCGCCGCGGAACGCCCCGAGTAACACCTGCACGACGCCGACGAACTCACGCTCCCGGTCGCCCCCGTCGACCGCATCGCGCGCCTCGACCTCGACGACCGGTTCCGCGTCTCCAAGGACGCCCGCGTCGCGCTCGCGGACCGCCTGGAGACGTACGCCGCCGACGCCGCCGAGGGCGCCGCGGTACTCGCCGAGCACGCGGGACGACGCACCGTACAGGCAGAGGACGTCCAGACGTACTTCCAGCTCGTCGAATGAGATTCGGGTTCAGCGAGACCTGTCTCGCACACGACCCGGGCCCTCGCCACCCCGAGAGCCCGGACCGCCTCCGCGCCATCAAGCGCGGGCTCGCGAAGCGCCACAGCGTCTCCTACGAGGACGCCGCGCCCGCCACCGAGGACGACGCCGCCGCCGTCCACGACCCCGACTACGTCGACGAGATTCGGGCGTTCTGCGAGTCCGGCGGCGGCGACTGGGACCCCGACACGACCGCCTCCGAGGAGACGTGGCCCGCCGCGCTCGCCAGCGCCGGCCTCGCGAAGGACGCCACGCGCGCCGCGGTCAACGGCGCCGACGGCCGGAACACGCCGTTCGCGCTCGGCCGGCCGCCCGGCCACCACGCCGTCTACGACGACGCGATGGGCTTCTGCTTCCTGAACAACGCCGCGGTCGCCGCCCAGTACGCGCTCGACGACCTCGGCGCGGACCGCGTCGCCGTCTTCGACTGGGACGTCCACCACGGCAACGGCACGCAGGACATCTTCTACGACCGCGACGACGTCTTCTACGCCTCCGTCCACGAGGACGGCCTCTACCCGGGGACCGGCGACGCCGACGAGTACGGCGAGGGCGACGGCCGCGGCACGACGCTGAACGCGCCGTTCCCCGCGGGCTCCGGCGACGCGGACTTCTGTGCGGCGTTCGACGAACTGCTCGAACCCGCAATCGGCGAGTTCGACCCGGACGTCTTCCTCGTGAGCGCGGGCTTCGACGCCCACCGCCACGACCCCATCTCGCGGATGCACGTCACCACGGAGGGGTACGGCCTGCTCGCCGACCGCGTGCGGTCGCTCGCGGACGCGACGGACGCGGCGCTGGCGTTCGTCCTCGAGGGCGGCTACAGCCTCGACACGCTCGCGGACGGCATCGGCATGGTCCACGAGACGTTCGACGGCCGCGACCCCGTCGGGCCCGAGGACGAGGTCGGCGACGAGGTCCGCGACCTGCTCGACGACCTCCGGGACTCCCACCCCGCGCTCTGAGCCGGTCTCAGACCGAGGGCTCGAAGTACGCCGCGAGCTCCGCGCCGAACCCCTCGGCGAGCGCCGCGACCCCCTCGCCAGACAGCACGTCGTAGTCGCCGGCCTCCACGATTGATTCGACGTGCGCGCCGAGCGCGACCTCCGCGAGCTCCCGTTCGGCGAACTCCCGGGCGGTCGTGATTTCGCGCTCGCGCTCGACCACGTAGCGGTCGCCGTCGAGGAACGGCCCGGTCGCGTCGCCGTCGGCGTACTTCTCGTAGAACCCCTGCGCGTGCCCGCCGACGTGGACGGGCGGCCCCTCGTGGCGCTCCACGGCGGGCAGTTCGCTCACCGCGAGCTCCGCGAACAGCACCGCGCGGTCGTCGGCCCACGTCGCCGCGCGCAGCACGTCGAACCCCTCGATTTCGAGGCCGCGCACGAGCCCGTCCCGGGAGCGGTACAGCTGCGGGTAGAGCTGGTCGTCCACGAGGTCCGGCGCGTCGAACACCACCGCCAGCGGCGTCGTCCCGCGGTCGGCGACGTACTCGCGGACACGCTCTGCGCCGAGCGGGTCCGGCGTCGCCGGCTCGAAGACGTCCTCGCTGGGGTCGGCGAGGAACTCGCGGGCGTAGTGCTGGACGCGCGCGACGTTCTCCGCGGAGACGACAGCGGCGACGTTCCGCTCGGGGTCGGTCGGGTCGACGACCACGAGCGCGTCGTCGAACTCCGCCGCCGCGTGGTCCTCGGGGTCGAGGACGACCGGCGGCTCCCAGTCCTCGATTGCCTCTAGGGTCGCCCGGAAGCCGCCGTACTCCAGCACGAGCAGCTCCGTGAGGTAGCCCGAGAACCCCTGCGTGCGGAGGTCGCTGCCGTACGCGCCCACGCCCTTGAGGAACTGCTTGAACAGCCGCACGTCGCCCGCGTCCTCGTCGCTCAGCCGTGCTTCGAGGTACGCGTTGTGGAACGGCGTGCGGTCGACCGCGGACTGGATGTCCGTCGCTGACTCCAGCCGGTAGCACGGCACGAGGTCCACGTCGTACCCCTCGAAGCGCCCCTTCACGTAGGGGTGTTCGGCGTACTCCTCGCGGCCGTCGGGCAGCACCTCGTTGCCGACCTCGAGGCCGTACTCCCGGAGCCGCTCGCGCGGGAGCTCGACGGGAACCGCACGAACAGGTCGATGTCGCGGTCGCCCGCCACCCACGTCCCGCGCGCCGTGCTCCCGACCTGCACGACGTCCGCCTCGACGGGCAGCTCGGCGATGGCCTCGCGCGCCCGGTCGGCCAGTCGCTCGGCGGCCGCGGCGAGCGCGCGCCGCTCGTCGGGCGTCGGGTCAACGCGCTCCCGTACGGCGTCGAGGACCGACTCGAAGTCGCTCATGTCGCCGGGTTCGCGCGGCCGCGCCTAAGCCGTGTCGATGCCCGAGCCTGCTGGCGAAACGAAAGCCATTTCAAAACGCACCGGGTAAGAACGGTTGCCAGCCGCCATAGCTCAGTTGGTAGAGCACCTGGTTGTTACCCAGGTTGTCCCAGGTTCGAGCCCTGGTGGCGGCGTACTTCTCTCACCGGTTGCTCGCGCAGCGTCGGCTGCGCGACAGCCGTAATCGTAGTCGCCCAAGGGCTCGTGCCCGAGAGCCGCAGCCCGCGAAGCGACAGCGAGCAGGAACGTCTCTCGACGTTCGAGCCCTGGTGGCGGCGCTTCTCCGACACTCGCTCCCGCAGCGTCGGCTACCGCGGAATCCCGACAGGCTAAAGGTTCGGCCACGGGAAGCGGTGTGCGAGGGGCCTTAGCTTAGTCTGGTTCAAAGCCCCCGGCTCATATCGGCGCTCGTCCCTCGGCGGGCGTCGTGGGACACCGGGTGAGCGGTGGTTCAAATCCGCCAGGCCCCATGCAGGTGTCGCTCGCACACGCGAGCGACGACGAATCGGCTGGCGGATTTGAACCCGGGAGCGCGACCGGAGCGAGCGCTCACACGGTTCAAATCCGCCAAGGTCTGCTCGCCGTCCCCGGCCCCCACGCGGGGGTGTGAGACACCGAGACCAACATAGCCCTCCTAGCAGTCTTCTATACGGCTGCCGCCGAAACAGCGGGCATGCCACAGCATGTCAGTCGGCGTCGCGGGGTCGCCGCGAGCACGCGCTTCGGGGAGTGGATTCCGGACGCCCGGCGAGCGCTCCGCCGCGAACGCCGCATCCTCCGGACCGAAGCGGACGCCTTCGGGCAGTTCTGTCGACGCTTGCAGGCGGTCGACGTCGACGGCGAGTCGGCGGACTCGATGCCCGTCCAGTCGGGGCCGGGGACGCTCGCCGACCGCGGCGACGGCGGGGACGCCGCGAGCACCGAAATCCGCGAGGCGTACGTCGGGACGGTCATGGACGCGCCGCACTACGCGGACGAGTACGGGGACACGTACTGGGAGAGCGTAGCCTCGGAGTTCGGCGCCGAGCTGGCGTTCGCGTTCCGGCAGGCCAGCCGGGTCACGCCGTTCCTGAAGGAGCAACTGCTCGCGGCGGCCCGCGAGGCCAAGGCCAGCCGCAAGCAGCTCCTCGCCGACGTCGACGACGAGGCCGACGCGCTCGACGCCGCCGAAGACGTGCTCCACGACGTCCGCGAGGACCTCGTGGCGATTCGGTCGCGGCCGTTCTACGGCTGTCCGGCACGGGAGCTCCGGACCCTCCTGGCGGACCTCGACGCCCTCGAAGCGGACTGCCAGGACCTCGCGGTCCGCCGGCAGACCGGCGACCTCGAACCGAAGCCCGTCCGCGTGCCGTCTGGCGGGAAGCGCGCGCTCAACGAGTACCTCTACCAGTCGCTGTCGTCCTCGCACCCGCTGTTGAGCGCGGTCGGGAGCGCGAGCGACGCCGTGGTCACCACGACCCGCCGCATCCGGCGCATCCTCTCGGCCGAGCGGAAAACCGCCGAAACGGGGGATTAGCGCGACGAGAGAGCCGCTACTCGGGTTTCTCCGCGGCCGCGCCGTCCTGACAAGACATTTACCGGGGGAGTCGGTATGAGCCACTGCCGGGTAGGGGTACCCGTAGTTCTTTCGTCGCTGCCGCCGCCAGCGGCGGCGTCGTCGACGGGAAACGCTTACCCGGGTACGCGCCGTCTGCTCGGGTATGTCCGGGCTGAATCTCGACCCGGTGCAGCTCGACCGCTACTCGCGGCACATCATCATGGACGACGTCGGCGCGGAGGGCCAGCAGCGCCTGCTCGACGCCGACGTGCTCGTGGTGGGCGCGGGCGGGCTGGGCGCGCCGGTCATCCAGTACCTCGCGGCCGCGGGCGTCGGGCGGCTGCGCGTCGTCGACGACGACGAGGTCGAGCGCTCGAACCTCCAGCGCCAGATCATCCACGCGGACGCCGACGTCGGCCGCCCGAAGGCCGAGAGCGCCCGCGAGTACGTCGCGGACCTCAACCCCGACGTGGACGTCGACGCCCACGTCGCGCGTCTGGACCAGTCGAACGTCGACGAGTTCCTCGACGGCGTCGACTACGTGGTGGACTGCTCGGACAACTTCGCGACGCGGTACCTCGTCAACGACGCCTGCGTGCTCCGCGGGGTTCCGTTCAGCCACGCCGCCATCTACCGCTTCGAGGGGCAGGCGATCACGTTCGAGCCCGGGAGCGCGTGCTACCGCTGTCTGTTCCCGGAGGCGCCACCCGAGGGGACGATTCCGGACTGCGCGACCGCCGGCGTGCTCGGCATCCTCCCGGGGACGATGGGCTGCATCCAGGCGACCGAGTGCGTGAAGGGGCTGCTGGACTACGGCGAGCGCCTCACCGGCCGCCTGCTGTTCTACGACGCCGGCGAGATGAGCTTCGAGACGGTCCCCGTCGCGAAGAACCCCGACTGTCCGGTCTGCGGCGACGACCCCGCCATCGACTCCGTGGCGGACGTCGAGTACGTCGAAGGCTGCACCGTCCCGTCGTAACTCTCCCCGCTACTCGCCGTTCGCGTTCTCCGCCCCGACCGCCCAGCCGTAGATGTCGCGTGCTTCCTCGACGACCGGGTGGAAGTGGCCGGCGTCCGCGTAACTCGTACAGTTGGCGTCCGGCAGTTCGTCGGCCACGCGTTCGCCCGCCGCGAGCGGGACGTTGGCGTCGTCCTCCCCGTGGAACACCCGGGTCGGAACCGCGACGTCCGCGAGGTCGAAGTCCCACGTCCCGTAGAGCACGCCGTAGTCGGTCGCCAGCGGCGTCGTCCCCTGTCGTAATCCCTCCCGGAAGTCGGCGAGCAGTATCCGTCCGGTCTCGCCGCGGCGCGGGTCCGCGAGGTCCGTTTCGGGCTCGCCGGCGACGTCCGTGAACGAGTCCGCGCTCGCGACGGCGCGCTGCATCAGCCAGACGAGCGGGCGGCCGAACTGCGGCGAGACCCGGGACGCGGCGGCGAGCGCGCGCTCGAACCCGAGGTCGCCGCGCTCGCTGCCGGGCGGGCCCACGCCCGAGACGACGGCACACCGGCGCACGCGGTCCGGCGTGTGGGCGGCGCACGCCAGCGCGTACGGGCCGCCGCCGGAGAAGCCGACGACGGCGTACTCCTCGACGCCGAGCTCGTCCGC
>NZ_WPCF01000031.1 GCF_009741975.1 Halobacterium sp. CBA1126
GCCGACGCCGAGGTCGTCGGGTCGGGCGCGGTCGCGGACCCGGCGCAGCCACGAGAGCGCGGGCTCGCCGCGGTAGTACGCCCACACGGAGGCGCCGCCGGCGAGGAGCGCGATGATGCTCACGACCGCGACCGCGACCACGGAGACGCCGACCACGGGGTTGGCTTCGGTGAACACGACGGTCGGCTCGCCGGACTCGAAGGTCTGCGCGCCGCTCCACTGGTAGGCGCCGTTCGAGATGCTGTCCGGCCCGGGTTCGACCTCGTCGGTGTCGTAGCCGTCGGGGGTCCGGACCGTCAGCGTCTGGTTCTCCGAGAGGTCGCCGAACCACGTCGGAGAGAACGCGTCGACGACCAGCCGGTCGTCCTCGACCCGCGAGAAGTTCGTCCACGTGAACTCGACGGTGAGCACGCCCGTGGAGTTGTTCCCCGCGTCGACGACCCGCGAGGACCGGCTGGCGTCACGAATCGCCATCTCGCGGTCGACGCGGTCGCTGACCGACGGCGCCACGGCGCGGAACACGTCCGCTGAGAACTCGCTGTTCGTCTCGCCGGCCTCGAAGCGAGCGCGCAGCTGGTCGAACGCCGCGGTCGCGTTCTCGTCCTCGAGGGGGTGTTTGGAGGAGACGGTCCAGCGGGCGTCCCCGTCGGGCCGAATCTGGACGGTGACGTCGACGCCGGACGCCGCCGAGCCGGGGTCTTCCTGGAGGGCGGCCGACTGCGCAGCGGGCGCTCCGACTGCACCGGCCGCGGGCACGGCGAGGAGACAGACGACGGCGACGAGGAGGGCGGCCTGCCGCATACCAGTTCCGTCCACCCCGCTCGTGCAAAGTATTTTCTATCCGGTGCAAACCGCCAGCACGCCGGCGCCGCGGGCGCGGCCCGCAGCCGCAGTCGTCACAGCGGCCTGACAGGCGCCGTTCCGGCCGCGCGGTTCGCAGTCGGAGCGGGACGCTGCCGCCGTCGTCGTCTCCGCATCGTTTTTGTCGGGTGCGGTCGAACTCGTTCCCATGTCCCGCGTCCGCCCCGCCCTCGCCGCCGTCCTCCTCGTGGTCGCGACGACGGCCACGCTCGCCGCCAGTGGCGGCGTCGCCGCCCCCGTCGAACCCGGCGACGACCCCGTCGTCGGCACCTCCGAGCGGTCCGCGCACGTGCTCCTCCTCTCGGACGCCGACGCGGCGGCGTACGCCGAACCGAACCCGGCCGTGACGAGCACGCTCGAGTCCGGCCGCGCCGAGCTCGCCATCGACCTCCAGCTCGACGAAGTCGAACACCGCCTCGCCGCGACGGACGACCGGGCCGCGCGGCGGGCGATTCTCCGGAACGCCACCGACGAGGCCGCCGAGCGCGTCGCCGAACTCCGGGCCCGCGAAGCCGCCGCCCGCGAGGCGTACCGGAGCGGCGAGCTGTCGGCCGCGGCGTACGTCCGCGAGCTGGGGACGGTCCACGCCGAGGCCAGCAGCCTCGCCGCGATGCTCGGCAGCACGTCCGCCCCGGGGACGCTGTACACGCACGCCTACGACAACGGGTTCTCCGAGCTCGGCACCGAGGTGTACCGGCTCCGCGCGCAGCTGGCGACCGTCGAGGGGCCGGTCCGCGAGCGCGTCGCCGACGTCCTCCACGGCGACCGCGAGCGGCTCCGCGTCCACGTGACGGTGGGCGACGGCGTCATGCTCTCGACCATCGACGACGGCCGGTACGTCCGCGAGACCGTCCGCCCGGACAACGTCGAGGGAACGCTCGGCGGCGACATCTCGGAGGCGCCGGCCATCATCCAGGCCCAGTACCCGTGGCTGTCGAACCACTCCACGTCGCCGAGCATCGAGACCCGCGGCGGCTACGCGTTCTACTACCGCGCGAACTACGGCCACGGCCAGATTTCGGCGTACATCGACACCACGACCGAGCGGGTCTACTCCGAGCGCCACCAGCAGACGCTCTCCCAGCTCCCCGCCGACGTCGAGCAGAACGACACCGCGAACAACGCGACGCTGTCGACGTCCCGGACGTACGCCGGCGGCCCGCTGCTGGTGCAGGTCGAGGACGAGGCCGGCGACTCGCTGGACACCGCGGTCTCGCTGAACGGCACGAGCGTCGGGAACACGGGCGCCGACGGGCGGCTCTGGGTGTTGAGTCCGGCCGGCGAGTACAACGTCACGACGGTCCACGACGGCGCGACGCTGGAAGTGAACGTGACCGCGCGCCCGTCGCCGTGACGCCGCTCGGCCGAGGGTTCTTGTAGGAAGACGGGAGCACTGGAGCGCGTGCCACGCGGCTACGCGCCGGTCGCGGTCGTCCTCCTGCTCGCGGTCACCGTCGTCGCCGCGGGCGCCGTCGCGGCCGCGGTGCCGGCGCTCCCCGGCGACCCGCCGCCCCAGCGCGCGACGAGCGTCGACGCCACCAGCGACGGCCGCGTCGCGGTCACGCTCGTCTCCGGCGAGCCGATCGACGTCGAAGGGGCGTCGGTCCGCGTCGCAGTCGACGGCGAACCCCTGGCCCACCAGCCGCCCGTGCCGTTCTTCGCTGCCGAGGGATTCGACGGCGGGCCGACCGGCCCGTTCAACGTCGCCGCCGACTCGACGTGGGTGGTCGGCGAGACGGCGTCGCTGCGGGTCGCGGGGACGAACGACCCCGCGCTGCGAGCGGGCGCGACGCTGACGGTTCGCGTGTTCGTCGGCGGGCAGGTCGTCGCCGTCGCGGAGACGACGGTCGAGGAGGCGTAGTCAGTCGTCCTCGGGCGCTCTCGCGAGCGTGACGATGGCGCGCGGGCTGCCGGGTTTCGCCTGCATCACGCGGTGTTCGACGTCCACGAAGCCGGCCTCCGCGAACATCCGGTCGGCCTCCGCCTCGTCGTAGAACAGCATGATGGCGTCCGCGACCTTCTGGAACACCGTCGAGTTCGGGTAGTCCGGGCCGACGACGACCGTCCACTCGCCGGGCTTCAGCACGCGCCGGATCTCCCGCAGCCCCTCCACGGGGTTCGGCCAGTACTCGATGGAGCCCGACGACCACACGGCGTCGAAACTGTCGTCCCTGAACGGCAGGCGCTCGGCGTCCCCGTAGTGGAACGCCACGGGGTCGTGTCGGCCGAGCTTCTCGCGGGCCTTCGCGAGCTGGTGCGGGCTCTGGTCGAGGCCGTAGACGTCGTCCGTGTACTGGAGGATGCCCTCGGTGCCGAACCCGGTGCCGCAGCCGACGTCGAGGACGCGGTCGCCGGCGTCGAGGCCGAGCATCCCGAGGGCCTCGTCGCGCATCGCCTCGTTCCACACGAACGGGTTGACGCGGTCGTACACCTTCGAGAGGTACTTGTAGAAGGTGCGGGCCCGCGCCTTGTCTTCGAGAACTCCCATCACCCCGGAGTTGCGCCCGAGGCGGCATAATAGCTTGCGTTGGCGCCCGCGAACTTCGCAACTACCATATAGGCCGTGGCCAAAGTTCCGCCCGGTAAGAGTGTATGCCAAGGCCAGAGGTTCTCGAAGACATCAAATCGGCTGAATCGGACGCCGACGACATCGTGGCCGAGGCCGAGGAGGACCGAGAACAACGGTTGTCCGAAGCCCGGCAGCGGGCCGATGAGATCCGCGACGAAGCGGAAGAGGAGGCCCGCGAGCTGAAAGAACGGCGACTGGAAGAGGCGCGCGAAGAGATCGAGGCGGAACGCGAACGCGTCCTCGAGGAAGGCGAAGCCGAGCGCGAGGAACTCGTCGACCTCGCCGAGGAGAACGAGGACGACGCGGTCGCGTTCGCCGTCGAACGGTTCGAGGAGGCGGTACATGCTCAGACCTGAGCGCATGAGCAAGGTGTCGGTGACGGGCTCGAAGCGCGTCATCGACGACGTCATCGAGACGATTCACGACCTGAACGTCGTCCACCTCTCTGACTACGACGGCCACATCGAGGGGTTCGACAACGGCGACCCGATGGCGGGCGCCGACGACGCCTCCGAGAAGCTCGTCACGGTGCGGTCGCTCGAGTCGACGCTCGACGTCGACGAGGAGGACGCCGGTCCGACCCGCATCGTCACCGAGGAGTCCCTCGAGACGGAACTCGAGGAGATCCGCGTCGAGGTCAACGAGCTCGACGACCGCCGCGGCGAGCTCGAGGACGAGCTCCGCGAGGTCGAGGAGCGCATCGACGCCGTCGAGCCGTTCGCCGACCTCGGCATCGACCTCGACCTGCTCCGCGGCTACGACAGCCTGCAGGTCGCGGTCGGCGAAGGCGACGCCGACGCCGTCCGCGAGCAGCTGCAGACCGCCGAAGCCATCGAGGCGTTCGAAGTGTTCTCCGGTGACGACACGGTCGCGGCGTTCGCGTACCCGCGCAGCGACGACCCGGACGCGCTCGACGACGCGCTCGTCGGCGTGGAGTTCGCGCGACTGGAGGTCCCCGACGCCGAGGGCAGCCCCGAGGAGTACGTCGAGGATCTGCGCCACGAGCGCGAGACCATCGAGTCGAAGCTCGACAGCGTCGAGGACGAGTTCGAAGACCTCCGCGTCGAGCACGCGGGCTTCCTGCTGGCCGCCGAGGAGAAGCTCTCCATCGACGTCCAGAAGGCCGAAGCCCCGCTGCAGTTCGCGACCACCGACCACGCGTTCGTCGCCGAGGGCTGGATTCCCAGCGACGAGTACGCGTCGTTCGTCGAGGGGATTCAGGACGCGGTCGGCGAGCACGCCGCCGTGGAGGAGCTGGAGCGCGCGGACTACGAGCCGTCCGGACACGGCCACCACGCGCCCAGCGACGAGCCCGAGTCCGTCGACGGCGCGGAAGCCGCCACGGACGGCGGCACCACCGCGGAGTTCGACGAGGACGACAGCCCGCCGGTCATCCAGGACAACCCCGGTCCGGCGAAGCCGTTCGAGTCGCTGACCGAGGTCATCAACCGGCCGAAGTACACGGAGCTCGACCCGACGGTCGTGCTATTCCTGACGTTCCCGGCGTTCTACGGGTTCATGATCGGAGACCTCGGGTACGGCGTGCTGTACGCCGCCGTGGGCCTCTGGCTGGCCCGGAGCTTCGACAGCGAGATGCTCTCGAAGCTCGGCGGCGTCGCCATGTGGGCCGGCGGGTTCACCGCCCTCTTCGGCGTGCTGTACGGCGAAGTGTTCGGCCTGCACCTCATCACGAACCACTTCTGGGAGCCCGTCGTCGGTCTCGACGACGCGCCCATCAAGAAGGGGCTGCACGTCGGCGCGTTCGCCGAACTCTGGCTCGCGGCGAGCCTCCTGTTCGGCGTCGCGCACCTCGCCGTCGGCTACGTGTTCGGCATGATCAACGAGACGCGCTCGCACGGCCTGAAGGCCGCAGTCACCGAGAGCGGCGGCCCCCTCCTGCTGATGGCGGGGGTCGGCGCGTGGCTGTTCAGCACGCACATGCAGTCCGGCGGCGGTCCGCGCCCCGAACTGCTGTACCGCGCGCTCGAGCTCCCGCCCGTCGTGGGCATGATCGGGCTGGCGCTCGCGCTGCTCGGCCTCGTGCTCGTGACCATCGGCGAGGGCGCCGCCGGGTTCCTCGAGAGCCCGACGTACGCGCTCGTCAACACCGTCTCCTACACCCGGATCGCGGCGGTCCTGCTCGCGAAGGCGGGCATGGCGTACGTCGTCAACCTCCTCGTGTTCGGCGCGTACGACGTCGACCTGACGAGCGAGGCGGCCCAGTCCCACGGCTACGAGCCGTACACGGGCGACTACCTGTTCGGCCTGTTCTCCACGGACATCACCCACGAGACCCACTTCATGCTGTTCAGTGGGCCCGAGAGCTACCAGGCCGAGTACTACTCCGTGCTGTTCGACGGCCTCATCCACATGGGATGGGGCGGGGTGCTCGCGGGCGTCGTCGTGCTCGTGCTCGGGCACCTCCTCGTGCTGGCGCTCGGCGTCACATCCGCCGGCTTACAGACGCTACGCCTCGAATACGTGGAGTTCTTTAACAAGTTTTATGAAGGCGGTGGCGAGAAGTACCACCCGTTCGGCTACCAGCGAAACTACACCACTGAGGACTAAGTAACATGATCGACGCACTCGCAGAACTCACGACAGTCGCACAGCAGACGGGCAGCAGCCCCGCAATCACCCCGAAGTCCGCGGCCGCCCTCGCAGTCGGCCTCGCCGCCCTCGCCGCAGGGTACGCGGAGCGCGGCATCGGTAGCGCCGCCGTCGGCGCCATCGCGGAAGACCAGGACCTCTTCGGTACGGGCCTCATCCTGACGGTCCTCCCGGAGACGCTGGTCATTCTCGCGCTGGTCGTCGTCTTCGTCGTGCCGTCCGCATTCTAACCACCGTCCCCCCTCTCATCTATGAGCTTGGAAACAGTAGTTGAGGACATTCGAGACGAGGCCCGCGAGCGCGCGAAGGAGATTCGGAACGATGCCGAATCGCGCGCCGAGGAGATCGTCGCGGACGCCGAAGCCGACGCCGAGGAGATCCGCTCCGAGGCCGAAGCCGAGGCCGAGCGCGAAATCGAGCGGGAGCGAGAGCAGCGGCTCTCCAGCGCGAAACTCGAGGCCAAGCAGATGCGCCTCGAAGCGCGCCGCGACGCCCTCGAAGACGTCCGCGAGACCGCAGAGGAGGAGATCGCCGCCATCGACGGCGACGACCGCGAGGAACTCACTCGCGCCCTCCTCGAGGACGCGGCCGACGAGTTCGACGCCGACAGCGACGTCAGCGTCTACGGCCGCGCGGACGACGAGGCCCTCATCTCGGACATCCTCGACGACTACGACGGCTACGAGTACGCCGGCGAGCACGACTGCCTCGGCGGCGTCGTTGTCGAGAGCGAGACGTCCCGGGTCCGCGTGAACAACACGTTCGACTCGGTCATCGACGACGTCTGGGAGAACAACCTGAAGGAGATCAGCGCGCGCCTCTTCGACGAGGAGCAATGAGCGTGTACGGGTCGGCAAACTACGAGTACGTGGTCGCCCGCGTCCGCCACCGCCGAGCCAGCCTGTTCAGCGACGACGAGTACCGGAAGCTGCTCCGCATGGGCACGGGCGAGATCGCCCGGTTCATGGAGGAGACCCAGTACGAGGACGCGGTGAACGCGCTGGGCTCGCGGTTCAGCGGCGTCGACCTCATCGAGCACGCGCTCAACGAGACGCTCGCCGACGACTTCCAGGACTTGCTGCGGTACAGCGAGGGCCGGCTCTACGAGCAGGTCGTCCGCTACCTCCGGAAGTTCGACGCGTGGAACGTCAAGACGGTGCTGCGCGGGCTCTACTCGGACGCGACCGAGGCGGAGGTCCGCTCGGACCTCATCGACGCCGGCGAGTTCGAGGAGGCGTTCCTCGACCGCCTCGTCGCCGCGGAGTCCATCGAGGGCGTCGTCGAGCTGCTCGACGACACGCTGTTCGAGACGTACCTCGAGGGCGCCTTCGAGGCCTACGAGGAGTCCGGCACGCTGGTCCCGCTGGAGAACGCGGTCGACCGCGCGTACTACGAGAACCTCGTGCCCGACGCCTCCGTGCGCGGCGAGGCCGCGGAGCTCTACCGGGAGTTCCTCGAAGCCGAGATCGACTTCCGGAACGTGCGGAACGCGCTGCGGCTGGCGCGGTCGGGCGCCGACGTCGACCCGGCAGAGTACTTCATCGACGGCGGCGCGCTGTTCGACCGGAAGGAGGTCGGCCAGCTCGTCGCGGACCGCTCGACGCTGGTCTCCCGCATCCGGGAGAGCAAGTACGGCGACGAGCTCTCGCGAGCGCTCGACGAACTGGAGGAGGCCGACAGCCTCATCGGCTTCGAGCACGCCCTCGACCGGGCGCTGCTGGAGTACTCCGACCACCTCTCGTACGTCTACCCGCTGTCGGTCTGTCCGGTGCTGGCGTACGTGCTCGCGAAGGAGCGCGAAGTGGACAACATCCGCGCCATCGCTCGCGGCCGCGAGGCCGGCCTGAGCGAGGCGGAGATCGAGGAGGAGCTGGTCATCCTATGAGCCAGGAGATCGCAGTCGTCGGCAGCCCCGAGTTCACCACCGGGTTCCGGCTCGCGGGCGTTCGGAAGTTCGAGAACGTCCCGCAGGACGAGAAGGACGAGGAGCTCGACGACGCGGTCGAGGCGGTCCTCGAGGACGAGGACGTCGGCATCGCTGTGATGCACGACGACGACCTCGACGCGCTCTCGCGGCAGGTCCGCGAGGAAGTCGAGACGAGCGTAGAGCCGACGTTCGTGACCATCGGCGGCGGCGCGCCGGCGGGAGCGGACTGCGCGACCAGATCAAGCGAGCCATCGGCATCGACCTGATGGCCGAAGAAGACGAAGAATCCAACGAATGAGTCAAGCAGAAGAAATCACTGACTCCGGCGTAATCGAGAGCGTGAGCGGTCCGGTCGTGACCGCCACGGACCTCGACGCCCAGATGAACGACGTCGTCTACGTGGGCGACGAAGGCCTGATGGGCGAGGTCATCGAAATCGAAGGCGAAATAACAACCATCCAGGTCTACGAGGAGACCTCGGGCGTCAGCCCGGGCGGCCCCGTGGACAACACGGGCGAACCCCTCACCGTCGACCTGGGCCCCGGCATGCTGGACTCCATCTACGACGGCGTCCAGCGCCCGCTGGACGTCCTGCAGGGCGAGATGGGCGCGTTCCTCGACCGCGGCGTCGACGCGCCCGGCATCGACCTCGAGAAGGAGTGGTCGTTCGAGCCCGTCGTTGAGGAGGGCGACCACGTCGAGGCCGGCGACGTCCTCGGCACCGTCGACGAGACGGTCAGCATCGAGCACAAGGTCCTCGTGCCGCCGCGCAGCGACGGCGGCGAGGTCACCGAAGTGAACGCCGGCGACCACACGGTCGACGAGCCCGTCGCCGTCCTCGACAGCGGCGAAGAGATCGCGATGCGCCAGGAGTGGCCGGTCCGGCGTGCGCGTCCCTCGAAGGACAAGCACACGCCGCGGACGCCGCTCGTGACGGGCCAGCGCATCCAGGACGGCCTGTTCCCGCTCGCGAAGGGCGGGACGGCCGCGATTCCGGGGCCGTTCGGCTCCGGGAAGACGGTCACCCAGCAGCAGCTCGCGAAGTGGTCCGACGCGGACATCGTCGTCTACATCGGCTGCGGCGAGCGCGGCAACGAGATGACCGAGGTCATCGAGGACTTCCCGGAGCTGGAGGACCCCCAGACCGGGAACCCGCTGATGGCCCGCACCTGCCTCATCGCGAACACGTCGAACATGCCGGTGGCGGCCCGCGAGTCCTGCATCTACACGGGCATCACCATCGCGGAGTACTACCGCGACATGGGCTACGACGTGGCGCTGATGGCCGACTCCACCTCGCGATGGGCGGAGGCCATGCGCGAGATCTCCTCGCGGCTCGAGGAGATGCCGGGCGAGGAGGGGTACCCCGCGTACCTCGCCGCCCGCCTCGCGCAGTTCTACGAGCGCGCGGGCCTCTACACCACCCTCAACGACGACGAGGGGTCGGTGTCCGTGGTCGGCGCGGTCAGCCCGCCGGGCGGGGACTTCTCCGAGCCGGTCACCCAGAACACGCTGCGCATCGTGAAGACGTTCTGGGCGCTGGACGCGGACCTCGCCGAGCGCCGGCACTTCCCCGCGATCAACTGGAACGAGTCGTACTCGCTGTACAAGGACCAGCTCGACGACTGGTGGCGGGAGAACGTCTCCGAGGACTTCCCGGAGGTCCGGCAGTGGGCCGTCGACGTCCTCGACGAGGAGACCGAACTCCAGGAGATCGTCCAGCTCGTCGGGAAGGACGCGCTGCCGGACGACCAGCAGCTCACCCTCGAGGTGGCCCGCTACCTCCGCGAGGCGTGGCTCCAGCAGAACGCGCTCCACGAGGTCGACACCAACTGTGAGCCCGAGAAGACGTACCTGATGCTCACGGCCATCAAGACGTTCAACGACGAGGCCTTCGACGCGCTGGAGGCCGGCGTCCCGGTCGACGAGATCCAGAACGTCGACGCGGCGCCCCGCCTCAACCGGATGGGCGTCCAGGAGGACTACGAGGAGTACATCGAGGAGCTGAAAGACGACCTCACCGAACAGCTACGGGACCTCTACTAATGAAAGAGTACAAGACAATCTCGGAAGTCAGCGGCCCGCTGGTGTACGTCGACATCGACGAGCCGGTGGCCTACGACGAGATGGTGGAGATCGAGACGCCCGACGGCGAAGTCAAGCGCGGGCAGGTCCTCGAATCGAGCGACGAGTTCGTCGCGATCCAGGTCTTCGAGGGCACCGAGGGCATCGGGCAGGACGCCTCGGTGCGGTTCCTCGGCGAGACCCTGAAGATGCCCGTGACCGAGGACCTCCTCGGCCGCGTGCTCGACGGCTCCGGCCAGCCCATCGACGGCGGGCCGGACATCGTGCCCGACGAGCGCCGCGACATCGTCGGCGAACCATCAACCCCCACGCCCGCGAGTACCCCGAGGAGTTCATCCAGACCGGGGTTTCGGCCATCGACGGCATGAACACGCTCGTCCGCGGCCAGAAGCTCCCGATCTTCTCGGCGTCCGGGCTACCCCACAGCGACCTCGCGCTCCAGATCGCCCGCCAGGCCTCCGTCCCGGAGGAAGAGCAGGGCGACGACGGGGGCAGCGAGTTCGCCGTCGTCTTCGGCGCGATGGGCATCACCGCCGAGGAGGCCAACGAGTTCATGGAGGACTTCGAGCGCACCGGCGCGCTGGAGCGCTCGGTGGTCTTCATGAACCTCGCGGACGACCCCGCCGTCGAGCGGACCGTCACGCCGCGGATGGCGCTGACGACCGCGGAGTACCTCGCCTTCGAGAAGGACTACCACGTCCTCGTCATCCTGACGGACATGACGAACTACTGCGAGGCGCTCCGCGAGATCGGCGCGGCCCGCGAGGAAGTCCCGGGTCGCCGTGGCTACCCCGGCTACATGTACACGGACCTGGCGCAGCTGTACGAGCGCGCCGGCCGCATCGAGGGACGGGACGGGTCCGTCACCCAGATTCCCATCCTGACGATGCCGGGCGACGACGACACCCACCCGATTCCGGACCTCACGGGGTACATCACGGAGGGGCAGATCATGATGGACCGCGACCTGAACAGTCAGGGCGTGACGCCGCCCGTGAACGTCCTCCCGAGCCTCTCGCGGCTGATGGACGACGGCATCGGCGAGGGCCTCACCCGCGAGGACCACGGCGACGTCTCCGACCAGCTGTACGCGGCGTACGCGGAAGGTGAGGACCTCCGCGACCTCGTGAACATCGTCGGGCGCGAAGCCCTCAGCGAGCGCGACAACCTCTACCTCGACTTCGCGGACCGCTTCGAGGAGGAGTTCGTCGACCAGGGCTTCGACACCGACCGCAGCGTCGAGGAGACGCTGGACCTCGGCTGGGAGCTGCTCAGCCTCTTCCCGAAGGAGGAGCTCAACCGCGTCGACGAGGAGCTCATCGAGGAGTACTACGTCGAGGACGAGGACGAGGCCGAGGCCGAAGAGGCCGCGGCCGCCGACTGACCGCCGCAGCCGCGGCGTGCCACCCGCGAATCTTTTCGCCGCGTCGACGACCGACCAGCCGCGGGTCCGTCGAGCGGGGGCTGCGTGATGGCGACGTACCTCCAGTTCCTCGCCGCGTTCGTCGCGCCGCCGCTGCTCGCGCTCGCCGCGCTGCGCCTGCGTGACCGCCGCGAGGCGTGGTGGTCGCTGGCGGGCGTCGGCGTGCTGGTCGTGCTCGCGCTCGCGTACACGACGCCGTGGGACAACTACCTGATTCGCCGCGGCGTCTGGACGTACGGCGCGGACGCGGTGCTCGCGCGGGTGTGGCTCGCGCCCGTCGAGGAGTACGCGTTCGTCGCGGCCCAGACCGTCGTCACCGGGCTCTGGGTCCAGCGCGTCGCGGACTCGCCCGACGCGGGGTTCGCGCCGACGACCCGGGACGCCGCCGTCGGCGCGCTCGCCGGCCTCGCGGTCACCGCGGCGGGCGTCCACTGGCTTCGCGCGCCCGCGACGTTCTACCTCGGCGCCATCTTCGCGTGGGCCGGCCCCGTGCTCGCGCTCCAGTGGGCCGTCGGCTGTCGGTACCTCTGGGCGCGCCCGCGCGTGGTCGCCGCGGGCGTCGCCGTCCCGACGCTGTACTTCGCGGTCGCGGACCGCCTCGCAATCGCGGACGGCATCTGGGCGCTCTCGGCGGAGTACACGACCGGCGTCGCCGTCGCCGGCCTCCCCGTCGAGGAGGGCGCGTTCTTCCTCGTCACGAACCTCTTCGTCGCGCAGGGGCTGGTGCTCTACGACTGGGTGGTCGCGCGATGGGGGTGACCGGCCTCGACGAGCGCGTCCGCGGGACGCTCGCGGGCCCGCGCTCGCCGTCGGCTGGGTCGGCGTCGCCGTCGCCGCGCTCCCGGCGCTCGCGGGCGTCGAGCTGCCAGCCGTCGGTGCGGTACGCGCCGCTTGTCGCGAGCGTCGTGCTGTTCGGCCTCCCCCCACGGCGCCATCGACTACGTGGCGCTGCCGCGGGCGGTCGCGGGCCGCGTGACCGGGCGCTGGCTCGCCGTCGTCGGCGCCGTCTACCTCGTGCTCGGCGGCGCGTACGCCGCTGTGTGGTTCGCGTGGCCGGTCGCGGCGGCGCTGGCGTTCGTCGCGCTGACGTGGCTCCACTGGGGGCAGGGCGACGTCTACCCGCTGGCCGTGCTGCTGGACGCCGATTACCTCGATACGCGCGCGCGTCGCGCGACGACCGGCGTCGTCCGCGGCGGCCTCCCGATGCTCGTCCCGCTGCTCGGCCACCCCGAGACGTACCGAGAGGTGGTGGCGACGTTCGCCGCGCCGTTCGGCGGCCGCGTCGGCGACCTCTGGCTGTTCACCCCCGACGCGCGGCTCGCGCTCGGCGCCGGCTTCGCCGCGCTCACGGTGGGGACGCTCGCGGCGAACCGCCTCGCCACCACCGAGTCGCTGCCGACCGCGTGGCGGGTCGACGCCGCCGAGACCGTCGGCCTCTGGGCGTTCTTCCTCGTCGTCCCGCCGGTGTTCGCCGTCGGCGTCTACTTCTGCCTCTGGCACGCGGTCCGGCACGTCGCCCGCGCGCTCGCCGTCGACGGCGGCTCCCAGTCCGCGCTCGCGGCCGGCGACCTCCGCGGGCCGCTCGGCCGGTTCGCCCGCGAGGCCGCACCGCTCACTCTCGCGGCGCTCGCGCTGCTCGCCGGGCTCTGGGTCGCCGTCCCGGACCCGCCGAGTACACTCGCGGGCGCGGCCGGGCTCTACCTCGCGTTCGTCGCGGTGCTGACGCTCCCCCACGTCGCGGTCGTCTCGTGGATGGACCGCGCGGCAGGGCTGCTGTAGCTGGCGACAGCGACAGGAAACGTTTACCTCCCTCCGTCCAGAAGTCCCGGCCAAGAGAACAGATGGCCCAGGACATCAAACCGACCCGGAAGAACCTCATGGAGATCGAGGACCGCATCGAGCTCTCCGAGCGGGGCCACGACACGCTCGAACAGAAGCGCGACGGCCTCATCATGGAGTTCATGGACATCCTCGACCAGGCCCAGGACGTCCGGGACGACCTCGAAGCCAACTACGAGACCGCCCAGAAGAAGATCAACATGGCGCGCGCGATGGAGGGCGACATGTCGGTCCGCGGCGCGGCGGCGGCCCTCGAGGAACACCCCGAGATCACCGTCGAGTCCCGGAACATCATGGGCGTCGTCGTCCCGCAGATCGAGTCCTCGAAGGTGAAGAAGAGCCTCGACGAGCGCGGCTACGGCATCCTCGGCACGAGCGCGCGCATCGACGAGGCCGCCGAGGCCTACGAGGAGCTGCTGGAGTCCATCGTGCTCGCGGCGGAGGTCGAGACCGCGATGAAGAAGATGCTCCGCGAGATCGAGACGACCAAGCGCCGCGTGAACGCCCTCGAGTTCAAGCTCCTCCCCGAGCTGTACGAGGGCCAGGAGTACATCGAGCAGAAGCTCGAGGAACAGGAGCGCGAGGAGATCTTCCGCATGAAGAAGGTGAAGGCGAAGAAAGAGGAAGACGAGGACGAAGAAGAGGAAGAGGAAGAAGCCGAGCAGGCGGCCGAGGAAGCGGCCGCGGACTGACCTGTTCTCGTCCCCGCCGGCTAAGTACCGGCCCCGCCACGGTCCGGGTATGGGCTGCCCGAACTGCGGCGGCGACGAGCTCGCGTTCCCAGTACCCGACGCCGTCCGCGAATTTCTCCCGGACGACCGCCCGGCGGCGACGCTGTGCGCGACCTGTCTGTGGGTGTCGCCGGCCGACGACGCGCCCGACGAGTACCCCGACTTCACGCGCGTCAGCGGCGCGCTCCCCTCCGACGGTGAAACGGGCGCCGTCGTCGCCGTGCTGCTGGCGCTGCTCGACCGGCTGGTCGTCCACCGCGCGGACGCCGAAGCCGTCGCCACGGAAGCCGAGCGCCGCGGCGTCGACGTGTTGCTCGTCCTCGACCGGCTCGCCGCCGACGACGGCCTCGACCCCCACCTCGACCTCGCGCGGCGCCGCCGCCAGCTCGAACAGCTAATCTGAGGGCGCTGGCCGGCTCCACGACGGCGAGGCCGTCCCGCAAGGGTTTAGCCGACCGGCCAGTAACCCCCTGTATGGCCGACTGTCCACTCGCCGACGACTGCCCCAGTTTCCAGGAGCAAATCGAAGGGATGGGGTGCCAGCACTACGGCGACCGCGGCGGGATGGAGTGGTGCAACCACTACAACCAGCCCATCGAGGACCTGAAGACCGCGCCCGTGGTGCCCGGCGAGGAGGTCGTGCTCGAGGTCGACGACATGCACGAGAGCGGCGCCGGCGTCGGCCGGCAGGAGGAGAGCGGCTTCATCGTGATGGTCGACGGCGTGCTGCCGCCCGCCCGCGTGAAGGCCGAGATCACGAAGGTGAAGCCCAACTACGCCCGCGCCGACCTCATCGAGAAGCTCCCCGACGAGCCCGAGGACGAGGACGGCGACGCGGACGCGGACGGCGAGGACGCCGACAGCGAGGCCGAGGAATCAGGCGAGGACAGCGACAGCGAGCGGCTCGGCAGCCGCGAGAACTTCTGGGGCAACTAGCGGAGCTGTTCGACCGAGAGGTCGTCGGTGAGGTGGAGGTCGCCGTCGACGAGCACCGGGATGCCCGAGTCGTCGAAGAACGCCGCTAGTTCCGACTCCGGGAGCGTCGTCTCCCGCACCGACCCGTCGTGGACGTGGGTGGGCGTGTCGGTGTGCGAGTACGCCGTCATCCCGCCGATGCCGCTCCGCCCGTGCGGGTAGTGGCGGATGGTCACCGGCCACGCCCCGGACGCCGCGTCGACGGCGTCGGTGTCGAGCACGTGGAGGACGGAGACGTTGGAGTGGCTCCGCCGCACGCCGCTGCGCCCGTCGCCGAGGATGGTGTACCGGTCGGCCGGCGTCCCGGCGAGTTCGAGCGCGTCCAGAATCCCGTACAGCGGGAACCCCGCGCTGAGCAGGGTGGCCGTCATCTCGCCGACCGACCGCGCGGCGTCGTCGGCGACGTCGTCGACCGTGACAAAGCCGGCGGCGGCGCCCGCCGTCAGCAGCGCCCGGCCCTGCTCGTAGGACCGACACCCGTTCAGGAAGAACGCGCTCACCCCCGTCCTCGCCAGCGTCCGCGTGTCCAGCGGCCCGTTCGGGCACATCATCCCCGAGTCCGTGACGTGCCCGACGAAGTGGAGGTAGTCGACGTCCTCGTACAGCGCGTCCCGGAGCTCCGTCGTGGAGAGCCCTTTCGACACGCGCACGTTCGTCTCCCGGTACGGGTGGGAGTCGAACAGGGAGACGTCGCCCAACTGGAGCCGGGCGTCGTTGAACACGACGTGGACGTCGAGCGCGCGGTCGGCGCTCGACGCCGAGAGGTCCCGCCGGAACGACCCGACCGTCGGGTTCGACGACTGGACCGCCTGCCCGGGCGCGACCCACGAGTGGCCGGGCGTCCCGGCGTCCTCCGGCACGACGACGGAGCTCGGCGTCGACGTCGTGCTCGCGGAGCGTGCGAGCGCGCTGTCCGTGGACTGGAGCGCGTTCGGGGACGGCGTGAGGTCGGCTTCCGAGGCGCGCCGGGGCGGACTCCGCACCAGCGCGAGGTCGTCGAGCAGGTACGGGAGCACCGGTGCGTACGTCGGGTCCGCCTTCACGTCCGCCGCGTAGTGCCAGTCGAGCAGCCCCGCCGTCGCCGACCGCGGGACGTCGAGGTACGCCGCGGTCCGCTCGTCGAGGGGTAGCTCGAACAGCCGCTCGTAGTTCAGGTCCACGCGCTCCTCGAGGGCCCCGACGAGCGCGGTTCGGAACGGGTAGACGCCGGCGGTGCGGACCGCGCAGTCCAGCGCGAAGACGTGCTCGAGCACGTCGCGAACGCTCTCTGTGAGGGCGTCGACGGGGAGGTCGCGGCTGCGGCCGGCCGCGACGAGTCGCGGTCGCGTCCCCGGTTCGACGGTGGCGCCGAGGTAGTACGCCAGCGGCGCCACCGTGTAGATGGCGCCGTACTCGGGCGGTACCTTGATTGTCACGCCCGTCTCGGGCGCCGCAACCGCCGACGGGACGTGGAGCGAATCCCCGTGCTCGATGGCAGGCGGGTGACCCCGCAGCGTCGGCCACGACCGGTCCGGCGAGTGGGTCTTCAGCGCCGACCCGAACGTCGACACCGCAGCCATCAGGTCCCGCGGGTCGTCCGTCGTCGTCACGGTCCCCGCCGGCGCCTCGTGGCGCGACCGGACGCCGAGCACCAGCCGCGTCGGCGCCGCCGTCTCGATGAGCGACCGCCCGCCGGGGAAGCGAGCGGCCGGTTCGGCGTCCTCGACGCGCACGTAGAGCTTCGCGTCGGGCGGCGAGAAGTCGACCTCGTACGTTCCCCGGGACAGCCGCTCGACGCCCGCGTCGGACTCCGCGCGGTGGACGACCTCGCCGTCCCGCCAGAAGACGGGCGGGACGAACGCCGGCATCCGGAGTTCGCTCGCCTCGACGGCGACGGCGGCGTCGACCGGCATCGTGAACCCCTCGGTGCACGCTGCCGTCGGCTCGACGGCGCGGTCCGTGTAGAGTGAGAACTGCTCGCCGCTCGTCGTGTCGCGAACGCGAACCCCGCACTCCTCGTCGAGTGCGTCGACGCGAATCGTCACGCGCGACAACACCGGTGTGCGGCCGTGCCCCGGACCATACTGGACAGTCTGGCGTTTCGATTAAAAGTATTCGCCCCGCGCGGTCGCGCTCACTCGAAGTCGGCCGGCGTCAGGTCCGGCGTGTACCGGAGCTCCCCGTCCAACAGCACGGGCATCGGGGACGTCTCGAGCAGCCGCTCGAGTTCCGAGCGCGATATCCGGCTGCGGTGGACGCCGCCGTCCGCGACGACGCCGTCGACGGCGGCGTAGTCCGGGGTGACGAACGCGCCCATCCCGTTCTCGCCAGTGGGGTACCGCTGGACGGCCACCGGGACGCGTCGGCGCGAGCGTCGTCGGTGTCGAACGCGTACGTCGCGGCAGCGCCGCCCGGGGCGCGGCGGAAGGCCAGCGTCCCGCTGCCAAGAATCGCGTACCGGTCCGCGGGCAGGCCGGTGCGGCGGAGGACGTCGAGCACGCCGTACAGCGGGACGCCGTGGTCCAACAGCAGGGAGGCGTGGTGGCCGATTCGGCCCGCGACGTCGTCGGCGACGTCGTCGACCGTAACGATGCCGCCCACGCTCCCCGCCGTCAGCAGCGCCCGGCCCTGCTCGTAGGACCGACACCCGTTCAGGAAGAACGCGCTCACCCCCGTCCTCGCCAGCGTCCTGGTGTCGAGGGCGCCGTCCGGACACACCATCCCCGCCTCCGTGACGTGCCCGACGAAGTGCAGGAAGTCCGTCTCCTCGTACAGCGCGTCCCGCAGCTCCGTCGTCGAGAGGTCCTCGGAGACGCGCACGTTCGTCGCGGCCGTCTCGTGAGTGTCGTAGGCCGTCTCGTCGCCGGCCGCCAGCCGGGCGTCGTTACAGACCACGTGGACGTCCAGCGGGTCCTCGCCCTGCGGCCACGCGAACCCCCGGCGGAACGAGCCGACCGTCGGGTTCGCCGCGCCCGGCGAGAGAGATTCCGCGACCCACGACCGCCCGGGCGTCCCCGCGTCCGCCGGAACGACGCCGGAGAGCGACGGCGTCGCCGCGTCCGCGGCCGACCGAGCGAGCGCACCGTCGCCCTCGCGGAGGGCGTCCGGCGAGGGCGTCAGGTCGACCCGCTCGGCCGCTGCGGGGGGCTCCGCACGAGGGCGAGTTCGTCCACCAGAAACGGGAGGGTCGGTGCGTACGCCGGGGCCGCCTCGACGTCCGCCGCGTAGTGCCACGCCAGAATCCCGCCGTCGCCGACCGCGGGACGTCGAGGTACGCCGCGGTCCGCTCGGCGAGGGGGAGCTCGAACAGCCGCTCGTAGTCCAACGCCGCCCGCGCTTCCAGCTCGTCGGTGGCGGTCGTCCGGAACGGGTAGATGCCCGCCTCGCGGACGACGCAGTCCAGCGTGAACACGTGCTCGAGGACCGACCGAACGCCCCCCGCGAGGTCGTCCGCGTCCAAGTCGTGGCGCTGCCCGTCGGCGAGCAGCCGCGGTCGGCTCGCCGGCTCGACGGTGGCGCCGAGGTAGTACGCCAGCGGCGCTACCGTGTAGATGGCCCCGTAATCAGGCGGTACCTCGATGGTCACGCCCGTCTCCGGCGGCGCCACTTCGTCGGGAACGTCCAGTTCGTCCCCGCGCTCGATGGCCGGCGGGTGACCGCGCAGCGTCGGCCACGACCGGTCCGGCGAGTGGGTCTTCAGCGCCGACCCGAACGTCGACACTGCAGCCATCAGGTCCCGCGGGTCGTCCGTCGTCGTCACCGTCGCCGCCGGCGCCTCGTGGTGCGAGCGCACGCCCACCACGACGCGGCTCGCGCCGCCGAACTGCAGATAGGCGTGGTCGTCGGCGAACACGGCGGTCGGTTCGGCGTCCTCGACGCGCACGTAGAGCTTCGCGGCGGGCGGCGAGAAGTCGACCTCGTACGTGCCGCGGGGGAGCCGCGGCGCGTCGCCGCGGGTCGCGCGGTGGACGACCTCGCCGTCCCGCCAGAAGACGGGCGGAACGGGGACTGGCGCGTGGAGTTCGGACGCGTCGACTTCGACCGCCGCGTCGACGGGCATCTCGAACTCGTCCGTGCTCGCCGGCTCGGGGACCGGGTCGCGGTCGGTCCGCAACGCGACCGCTTCGCCCTCGGCGGCGTCCCGCACGCGAATCCCGCACTCCTCGTCGAGTGCGTCGACGCGAATCGTCACGCGCGACGACCGCGGCCCGCGGCCGCCCCTCGGTTCATACCGACTGTCGGGTTCCGCCGGCCAAAAGGGTTCTGGGGAGCGTCCACGGGGTTTTTGCCTGACCGCGGCGTCCGTCCACGCATGGACGGGGACGTTCCGGACGCCGACGAGGTGCTGGCCAGCGCCGGCTTCGACGCGGAGGAGAGCGTGCTGACGCGGCGGCAGGCGGAGGTGCTGGCGCTGCGCGAGCGCGGCGCCTCGCAGGCCGCCATCGCCGACCAGCTCGGGACGTCCCGCGCGAACATCTCGAAGGTGGAGGCCAGCGCCCGCGAGAACGTCGCGAAGTCCCGGGAGACGGTGGCGTTCGCGGAGGCCCTGCAGGCGCCGGTGCGCGTCGAGATCGAGGCCGGCACGGACCTCTACGACGTGCCGGACATGGTGTACGAGGCCTGCGACGAGGCGAACGTGAAGGTGTCGCTGTCCGCGCCCGAGGTGATGAAGCGGATCAGCGACGCCGCCGGGACCGCCGTCAAGGGGCGGGGCGTGCACGCGCCGCTGCTCGTCTCCGTGACCAGCGACGGCGACATCCAGGTGCGGGAGGCCGACGACTAGAACTTCCCGGCGTCGCGGAGTTCCGCGACGACCTCGCGGACGCGCTGGGCGTCGTCGGTCGGCACGACGAGCACGCGGTCGTCGAAGGCGGCGACCACGAGGTCGTCCGCACCCACAACCGAGACGTGTTTGTCGTCGCTCGCGATGACGTTCCCTGAGGCGTCAATAGTGAGCGCGTCGCCGAGCGTCGCGTTCTCGCCGTCGGTGAGCCGGAGGAGGGCGTCCCACGCGCCGACGTCGTCCCACTCGAAGGCCGCGGGGACGACGCCCACGTCCTGCGCGCGTTCCAAGACCGCGTAGTCCACGCTCACCGCCTCCGTCTCCTCGAACGCGCGCTCGACATCGCCCCCGGTTTCGAGCGCGTCGACGACGCCGTCGAGCGGGCCGTCGCGCGCGGCGTCGAGGAAGGCGTCGGGCGTCCACGCGAACATCCCCGCGTTCCAGAGGCAGCCCGCTTCGAGGAGCGCTTCGGCGGTCTCCTCGTCGGGTTTCTCGCGGAACTGTTCGACAGCGTAGTGGTCGCCGCGGTCGGCGCCGGGCTGGACGTACCCGTAGCCCGTGGCCGGCCTGTCGGGTTCGACGCCGAGCGTGACGAGGGCGTCCGTGCGCGCGGCGACGTCGACGGCGGTCTCGGCGGTGGCGCGGAAGCCGTCGCCGACGACGTGGTCGCTGGGCAGGCAGAGCAGTACCGGGTCCGCGACGCGCTCGCGGACCTCGCTGGCGGCGTACGCGAGCGCCGGCCCAGTGTCGCGGCCCGCGGGTTCGACCAAGACCGTGGCTTCGGGGACGACGTCGCGGACGCGGTCGGCGTACGACTCGCGCGTGACGACGAACAGCTCGTCGGCGAAGCCGGCGCGGTCGGCGGTCCGGCGGAGGAGGCTGCGGTCGTCGTCGCCGAGCGCGAGGAACTGCTTCGGGCGGTGGCTGCGGCTCGCGGGGTAGAGCCGCGTGCCGGTACCGCCGGCGAGCAGGACGGCGACCGTGGTCACCACGCGGGACCACCGCGATTCGCGGCCGTGACGCGAGCGGGCGGACAGTGCATCGCCTCGGGGTTCGAGGGCTCGCGGTATAGGCCTGCGGGACGGGGTCGCGGCGACCACTTTCACCGCGGTTACGACAATTTAAATACGGTAGCGCACCAACCCCGATACGTCTCCCACCGAAAACACGCGGAGACGAATACGACCATGAGCGACCTTTCAGACACCGCTGCGGAGATCCACGACGAGTTCTCCGAGCACGTCGACGCGACAGTCGACGACGTAGAAGCACGGCTGGAGAAACTGGTTACCGAGTACAAAGTCCCGCTCGACGAGGCGCGGCGCTCCGTCGAGAACCACTACCTCGACGAGGCCGGCCTCGACCGCGACGACCTCGCCGGCGGGGGCGGCAACGAGACCGTCCAGGTCGAGGACGTCGACGAGCCCGAGGAGTGGGTCGACATCACCGCGAAGGTCGTCGAGCTCTGGGAGCCGCGCTCGGACTCCGTCGGGCAGGTCGGCCTGCTCGGCGACCCGACCGGCACCATCAAGTTCACGAAGTGGGCGAAGTCCGACCTCGAGGACCTCGAGGAGGGGAAGACCTACCGCCTCGGGAACGTCGTCACCGACGAGTACCAGGGCCGGTACTCCGTGAAGCTCAACCGCACGACCTCGATTCAGGAGGTCGACGAGGAGTTCGACGTCGGCGACAACGAGGACGAGGTCGAGGGCGCGCTCGTGGACATCCAGTCCGGGAGCGGGCTCATCAAGCGCTGCCCCGAAGAGGACTGCACGCGCGTCCTCCAGAACGGCCGCTGTTCGGAGCACGGCGAAGTGGAGGGCGAGTTCGACCTCCGCATCAAGGGCGTGCTCGACGACGGCCGCGACGTCCACGAGGTCATCTTCGACGAGGAGGCGACCGAGGCGCTGACCGGCATCGGCCTCGAGGAGGCCAAGCAGATGGCCAAAGACGCTCTCGACACGACCGTCGTCGCCGACGAGATGCGCGAGACGGTGCTCGGGCGCTACTACCGCGTGACCGGGCCGACGTTCGGCCGGTACGTGCTCGCGAACGACACCGAACAGCTGGGCGAGCCGACGGACCCGGAAGCCGTCCTCATCCAAGCGAGGTCGATCTGAGATGAGCAACGCACCCACCCGCGAAGTCGCGCGCCGCGCCTTCGCCGCCGAGTTCAACGACGCCGAGTTCACGTTCAAGGAGTCCGACGACGAGCGCGCGCCGCTGTACGCGCTGCTGCCGACCGGCGAGCGCGCGAACCGCGTGTTCGTCGTCGGCACGCTCACCGAGACCGAGGACATCGGCGAGGACTCGGAGTACTGGCGGGGCCGCGTCGTCGACCCCACCGGGACGTTCTTCGTGTACGCGGGCCAGTACCAGCCGGACGCGGCGTCCGCGCTGCGGGACGCGGAGACGCCGCAGTACGTCGCCGTGGTCGGGAAGCCGCGGACCTTCGAGACCGACGACGGGTCCGTGAACGTCTCCCTGCGGCCGGAGTTCCATCACGCCGTCGACGAGGCGACCCGGGACCGCTGGGTCGTCGAGACGGCCGAGCGCACGCTCGACCGCCTCGAGGCCTTCGACGACGAGGGCAACGAGTACGCCGAGCGCGCCCGCGCCGAGTACGGCGAGGACGTCTCCCCGTACCGCCGCGCGCTCCTCGAAGCCCTCGAGGACTTCGACGTCCAAGAGGAGTCGGCCGACGCGTGACCGTCTGACAAACGCTTATAGGGTTCGTTTCCCTATCTGGCGCCAGATGGGGAACAAGAACAAGACCATCTCGTTCCGCGTGAACGAGGACACGTTCGACGCGCTCCGGGACATCGCGGAGGAGCGCGACCTCTCGCTGTCCGCGGTGTTCCGGGACTACGTCGACTCGCTGGTCGCCCACGACGGGCAGGTGCGGGTCGTCCCCGAGAACGAGCCGGAGGCCGTCGACGGCGAGGAGTTCCCGCCGAAGGTCGAGGTGCCGAAGAGCTTCGTGCGCGAGCACGAGCGCCTCGAGCTCGAGGCCGAACACCTCCGCGACCAGCTCGAGGAGCACAAGCAGTACATCGACCACCTCCGCGAGCAGGTCGAGTCCGACGGCGACGTCGAGGAGGTCATCCACCTCGAGGAGCTGGACGGCGACGACGAGGAACCCTACCAGCTCGGGTAGCTACCGCGTGAGCTCGCGTTTCTCCCGGCTCGCGCGCTCGGCCTGCTCGGGGCGGCCGTCGACCTCGGCGAGGTCCTCGACGGCTTCGAGCGTGCGCACGGCGTCGTCGAGGAACGAGTAGAGGTCCCCGGGGTACGCGTACACCATGTAGTCGCTGGTCATCACGTCGACCATCGACTCGGGGTCCAGCCCCTGCGCGCGCAGCTCCAGCAGGTACTTGACGAACTTCCGCTCGGGGTGCCCGCAGTAGGGATTCGAGTCGCAGCCGCAGTCGAGGAAGTCCTCGGAGAAGTCCAGCACCTTGTCGCGGGTGGCTTCGTCGAGGTCCGAGAGGTCGCCCGTGAAGAGGATGTCCAGGGTGGCGCCGCTGAACGCGCTCTTCGGGAAGCGCGTGTCCAGCTGGGACGCGATCTGGCGGTGGTTCTTCACGTAGATTTTGTCCGTGACGGCCACAGTCACTCCGAGGTAGGCGGCAGCCGTGGAAAAGCGTATCGTCCGCGCTCAGTCGGCGAGTTCGTCGAAGAGGTCGGCGACCCGCTCCCGGATGTCGTCTCGAATCCGTGCGACATCATCCGGAGAGCGGCCGTCGGGGTCGTCTAAGTCCCAGTCGCGGTTCTCGCCCGCCCAGCCCGCGGGGCAGACGTCGTCCGCCGAGCAGCCCATCGTAATCACGTGGTCGGCGTCCCGAACCTCCTCGAAGGTGACCTCGCGGGGCGTGCGCGCAGAGAGGTCGACGCCGACGTCGGCCATCGCGTCGACGACTTCCGCGTGGACGCGGTCGGCGGAGTCGGTGCCGCCGGTGACGAGGGTGATTTCGTCCTCGAGGCCGCGGCTGGCGCGTTCGCGCTCGGCGAACGCGTGCGCCATCTGAGAGCGGCCGGCATTCTGCACGCAGACGAACGCGAGGGTGGTCACGCGACCACCTCTCGTGGGGCGTGCAGAGCACGTCGCACCGCAGGTGAGACGACGTTCTGCACGCAGACGAACGCGAGGGTGAGGGGGTCAGTCATGGGTAGCGAGCGTGGTGATGTCAGTCATCGGTGAGTGGGGTGTCGAGGCTGCCGGTGGTGTGGTCGGTCCAGTCGAGGCGGCGCTGGAAGTACAGCGCGACGTTCACGAGCGCGAGCAGGACGGGCACTTCGATGAGCGGGCCGACGACGGTGGCGAACGCGACGCCGGAGCCGACGCCGAAGACGGCGACGGCGACCGCGATGGCGAGTTCGAAGTTGTTCGACGCGGCGGTGAAGCCGATGGCCGTCGTGGTGGAGTAGTCCGCGCCGACGCCCTTCCCCATCGCGAAGCTCACGAGGAACATCACGACGAAGTAGACCGTGAGCGGGACGGCGATGAGCAGGACGTCGCCGGGCGCGGCGACGATGGTGCCGCCCTGCGTCGCGAACATCACGACGACCGTGAACAGCAGCGCGACCAGCGTCAGCGGGTCGATTTTCGGCACGAACTCCTCGTCGTACCACTCCTCGCTGCGGAGCCGCGTGCCCGCGAACCGGGTGAGGAAGCCCGCGGCGAACGGGATGCCGAGGAAGACGACGATGGCCTCGAAGACCTGCATCGGGGTGACGTCGAAGGCCGTGATGCCGGCGGCGAGCGCGTCCAGCCCGAACGCCGACGGGAACACGAGCGCGAACAGCCAGACGTAGACGCCGTACGTGAGAATCTGGAAGAGGCTGTTGAACGCGACGAGGCCGGTGACGTACTCCGTGGAGCCCTCGGCGAGTTCGTTCCAGACGAGCACCATCGCGATGCAGCGCGCCATCCCGATGAACACCAGCCCGAGGAAGTACTCGGGGCGCGCGGGCAGCCCGGGGACGACGCCGCCGAAGAAGACGACCGCGAGCGCGAACATCAGCGTCGGGCCGATGAGCCAGTTCTGCACGAGACTCAGTCCGAGCACCCGCCAGTTGCTGAACACCGCGCGGAGCTGGGAGTAGTCGGCCTTCGCGAGCGGCGGATACATCATCAGGACGAGGCCGATTTCCACGAGGTGGAGGTCCCGTATCGGCGCAGTCACGGACGGCGCGGCGTAGCCGAGGCCGACGCCGGCGGCCATCGCGGCGAAGATCCAGACGGTGAGGTACTTGTCGAGGACGTCCATCGAGCGCGGGTCGCCGCAGGCCTCGCAGCCGCAGTTCGGGCCGTGCTCGTGCCCGCTACTCATCGCCGGCCCCGCGGTCGGCGGCGTCGAAGAGGTCGTCCGCGAGGCGGGTGGCGTCGTAGTACCGCCAGTTCCCGTCCTTCCGACGAGTGACGAGGCCGGCGTCGACGAGGTCCGCGAGCGCGTGACTGACCGCGCTGTCGGAGACGTCGACGAGCGGTTCGAGTTCGCAGACGCAGCGCTCGCCGTCGCTTTCGGCGAGCACGCGCGCCAGCCGGTAGCGGGTGTCGTCGCCGAGCACGGCGAACACGGACTGGGTGTCGTCGTCGAAGGCGTCGTCGGCGAGCGCGCGGA
>NZ_WPCF01000133.1 GCF_009741975.1 Halobacterium sp. CBA1126
GTTCGCCGTCGCCAGCGGGAAGGGCGGCACCGGGAAGACGACGAGCACGCTCGCGCTCGGGATGGCGCTCGCCGACGACTACGACGTCACGGTCGTCGACGCGGACACGGGGATGGCGAACCTGCTGTTCCACGCGGGCCTCGCCGACGTGGACGTCACCCTCCACGACCTCCTCGTCGCGGACACGGAGGCCGACGTCGCGGACGCCGTCGCCGCCGTCGAGCGCGCGCTCTAGTCGTTGCCGCGCTTCCCGCTCTGGAACCCCTCCTTGAAGCCGGTGAGCGTGCGCCGGAGGAACATGAACAGGAAGAACACGAACAACAGGAACACCGCGGCGAGGACGTAGAACGCGAGCCCGAGTTCCACCATGCGTCGGCGTTCGCGCCGCGGACATTAGTCGTTTCCCCCGCGAGCGTGGGTCGGAGGATGGAGCGGAGCGAACGACTGGGACCCACGGACGCGCTGCGGCCGGACGTGTCAGGAAAAACTGATAGCACTCCGACTCGAAGCGCCGCCCATGTCCGGCCTGCTGCCCTCCCGCTCGGAGCCCGACGACCCCGAGGGCGAGCCCCGCGTGGTCGGCGTCGACTCCGAGGACGCCGACCGACTGCTGTCCGCGCTCTCCTCGGGGACCGCCCGCGACCTCTACGGCGCCCTCCACGACGCGCCCGCGACCCCCTCCGAGCTCGCCGAGGAGTGCGAGACCTCCCTCCAGAACGCCCAGTACCACCTCGAGAAGCTCGAGGACGCCGACCTCGTCGAGGAGTGCGACACGCGCTACTCCGCGAAGGGCCGCGAGATGAGCGTCTACGCGCCCGCCGACGCGCCCGTGGTGTTGTTCGCGGGCGACGAGGAGGAGAGCAAGTCCGTGCGGTCGGCGCTCGCGAACCTCCTCGGCGCGGTCGGGCTGCTGGGCGTCGCGAGCCTGCTCGTCCAGCGGCTCGTCGGCTCCGGCCTGCAGGCGCCCGGCACCGCCGGGAGCGGCGTGGAGACGACCGGCGAGGTGTCGGCGCTCGTCGCGGAGAGCGACCAGCCCGCGGCCGCCGCCGACGCCGCCGCGTCGCTGCCCGCTGGCGCGCTGTTCTTCCTCGGCGGCCTGCTCGTGCTGGCGCTCGTCGGCGTCGCGTGGTACGCGCGGTAGCGGATGGTAAAATCGCGGTTTGAGCCTACGTCGGCTATTTGATAGTAGCGGGGCTACGGCGTAGTACAGGCTGCCCCGGCCTGCTCCCCGCTGACGCTACCGGCCCTCCACCCGGAACTCCCGGAGCACGCTCCCGCTGCGGTCCCGGATTTCGCCGCGCACGCCCCCGTTCTCGGGGTGCAACTCGGCGTGCGCGGCGGGGTTGCCGCGCGGGTCGGCGTGACTCCCCGGATTCAGCACCGTCACGTCCTCCGTTTCCGTCACCGTCGGCTGGTGGGTGTGTCCCGACACCACGAGATCCGCGCCGCGCTCGCGCCCGAAGAACGCGAGCCCGGTGGTGCCGCCGCGCTGGCGGTGCGTGACCGCGACCCGGATGCCGGCCGCTTCCAGCGTCCGCGCTTCGGGGAGGCGGTCGCGGACGGCGGGCTCGTCGGCGTTGCCGTGGACCGCGAACAGCTGCTCGCTCGCGTCGTAGAACGCGTCGAGGGCGGTCTCGGTGGTGAAGTCGCCGGCGTGGACCACGCGGTCGGCCTCCCGGACCGCGTCGAGCGCGCGGCCGCGGAGGTCGTGGCCGTCCGTGCTGTGGGTGTCGGAGAGAACGGCGAGCATGCCCGGGCGTAGCCGCCGCGCCGCCGTGACTGTTGGGTTACGCGAGCGCGCCGGCGGCGACGTACAGCGCGAGCCGGTCGCGGTCGCCGCGGCGAGCGCCTGCACGGAGAGGACGATGGCGCGCTTGCGGTCGGCGCGCTGGCCGGCCGCCGGCGCCGACTCGCGGTCCCCGCCGTCCGCGCTGACGTCGTAGACGCCCGCCATCGCGAACCCGACGCAGAACCGCTTGCGGGCCTGCAGCACGCCGAGGAAGCCGACGAACAGCGGCGCGACGGCGGCGAGCAGCCACGCGCGGTCGGCGTGCAGCGTCGCGACTGCAGCGACGAGCAGGGCGGTCGCGGCGAACCCGGCGACGCCGGTCAGGTAGCGTTTGCGGCGCTCCGCGGGGCCGATGTTGCACGCGCCCGGTTGGTACGCTGGCACGCCCCCGCCTTGGGGCCGGGCGAATACCTATGTGTCGGCCCGCGAAACACGTCCGGATGGCCGGAAGCAAGTCAGTCGTGCTCGCCGCGCTGTTCGCGAACGGCGCGATCGCGGTGTCGAAGTTCCTCGCCTTCCTCGTCACCGGGAGCCCGGCGATGCTCTCGGAAGTGTACCACTCCGTCTCCGACACGGGCAACCAGGTGTTCCTGCTCGTCGGGCTGCGGTACGGCGGCCGCGACCGGACGCGCTCGCACCCGTTCGGCTACGGGAAGGCGCAGTTCTTCTACTCGTTTCTCGTCAGCGTGATGCTGTTCGGCATCGCGGGCTGGGAGTCCGCGAGCCACGGCCTCGAGGCGCTGACGGGCCACGGGCGCGTGCTCGGCCGGCAGGCGGAGCTGTTCGGCTACGAGTTCCCGGGCGTGTGGGCGAGCTACACCGTGCTCGTGGCGGGCATCGGCTTCGAGACGTACGCGTTCGCGAAGGCGTACGCGGAGATGCAGCGCCAGATCGAGCGCCACGGCTGGAGCGGCTTCCGGGAGGCGTTCCGCCGCACGAGCGACACGACGACCCTGACCGCGCTGACCGAGGACACCGTCGCGCTGCTCGGGCTGGGGCTCGCGCTGGTGGGCATCTTCCTCACCGAGCAGACGGGCAACCATGTCTACGACGCGGCGGCGGCGCTGCTCATCGGGCTGCTGTTGATGGCGTTCGCGGCGGCGCTGGCGTGGGAGAACAAGCGCCTGCTGCTCGGGGAGAGCCTCCCGCCGGGCGACGAGGCGGACCTGCGGCGCGTCGTCGAGGCGCGCGCGGAAGTCGAGGCGCTCGTGGGCTTCCGCTCGGTGTACTTCGGGCCGAACGACGTGCTCGTGACCGCGGACGTGGCCTTCGACCCGGCGCTGGACACCGAGGAACTGGACGGCGCCATCACGAGCCTCGAGGACGAGCTCCGCGCGGCGAACCCGGCCATCACGAAGGTGTACGTCGAGCCCGAGACCGACCGGTAGCTCTGCGTATTCGGGAACTCTCTTTTCGGGTCTGCAAAATATATTTTCCCACTGGGTAAACCTTTAAGTGGCAGGCCGTCCAACTGGAGAACGCCATGAGCACTCAGAAGCACGTGCTGAAACACGCCGGCGACGTCGAAGGCTCCGACGGCCTTCGCATCGACGAGGAGAAGGCCGAACAGGTAATCGACGCGCTGAACGCGGACCTCGCCGCGACGTACGTGCTCTACCACCAGCTCAAGAAGCACCACTGGAACGTCGAGGGCGCGGAGTTCCGCGACCTCCACCTCTTCCTCGGCGACGCCGCCGACCACGCCGAGGAGTTCGCGGACGAGCTCGCCGAGCGCGCGCAGGCGCTGGGCGGCGTCCCGCACGCCAGCGGCGCCACCCTCGAGGCCGAGGCGCCGGTCGAACCTGAGGACGAGGACGTCTACGACATCCGCACCTCGCTGCAGAACGACCTCGAGATGTACGGCGACATCATCGAGACGCTGCGCGAGCACGTCGACCTGATGCAGAACCTCGGCGACCACGCGACCGCCGAGATCCTCCGCGAGAACCTCGTGCAGGTCGAGGAGGACGCCCACCACGTCGAGCACTACCTCGAGGACGACACGCTGGTCGTCAACGAGTAACGCGACCCACCGTTTTTCCGCGCGCTGCCGGCGCTCCGACAGCGGCGCTTCCCGGCGAATAGAGAGCGCAGAAGGACGGTTATCGCTCGACGGGGACGGTCTCGTCGGTGGAGATCCAGCCGTCGGGGTTGTCCGACTCGGTGAACACCGTTCGGGTCGGCGAGGACTGGAACGCCGCGACGCCCTCGCCGGCGGCCGGCGCGTCGTCCTCGCGGTCCTGCGTGACTGCCATCACTACCCCGTACGGACCCTACCACGAATATACGTTTTGGTGTGCCTAAACCTGTCCGGGGCGGCCCCGCGCCGGGAACAGTTCCGCTGGGAGCCGGACGTTTATACGCGGTGGCGCCGAAACAGCCCCCAACGTGGCCGCTAGTGACGCCCCCGACTACCTCGAGTTCTTCCCGAAAGCCTCGCCGTACGACAACCAGCGGGAGGCGATGGACGGCATCCGGGACGCCCTCGACGGCGGCCGGGACGTCCTCTTCGAGGGCGCCTGCGGCACCGGGAAGACGCTCGCGGCGCTCGCGCCGGCACTAGCACACGCCCGCGAGACGAACAAGACGGTGGTCATCACGACGAACGTCCACCAGCAGATGCGGCAGTTCGTCCGCGAGGCCCGCGAGATCCACGACGCCGCGCCGCTGCGCGCGGTCGTCTTCAAGGGGAAGGGGTCGATGTGCCACATCGACGTCGACTACGAGGAGTGCCAGGTCCTCCGGGACAACACCCACGAACTCGTCGACGCCGAACGCGACAAGCGCCAGCTCGAGGAGCGCCAGGAGGCCTTACTCGAGGAGAGCCGGGACGGCGACGGCGAGGCGGCGGAAGCCCGCGAAGCCGTCCTGGAGGAACTCGAGGACGTGGAGGACGAGCTCGAGGACCTCCGGGAGGGGAACGTCTGCGAGCGCTACTACGAGAACCTCGTCGGGGACAACGACGAGTTCTACGAGTGGCTCTACGACGGCGTCCGCACCCCCGAGGACATCTACGACTACGCCGAGGAGGCCGGGCTCTGCGGGTACGAGCTCCTGAAGGACGGCATCGAGGGCGTCGACCTCGCGGTCTGCAACTACCACCACCTCCTCGACCCCGGCATCCGCGCGCAGTTCTTCCGCTGGCTGGGGCGGGACCCCGAGGACGTGGTGGTGGTGTTCGACGAGGCGCACAACGTCGAGGACGCCGCCCGCGAGCACGCCACCGAGACGCTCACGGAGAACACCCTCGACAGCGCGCTCTCCGAGCTGGAGGAAGTGGCCGACGACCGGGGCGAGGCGGCCGAGCGCGTGCTGTCGGCGTTCCGGGACGCGCTCGTCGAGACGTACGAGGACGCGTTCGGTCCGGGCGGCGACCGGGCGCTCGCGCGCTCGGAGGTCGACGGCAACTGGACGGACGTCCCCGTCGCGAACGACGACAGGCGCGACGACCTCACGCTCGCGTTCCTCCAGCAGTACACCGGCCCCGGCATCAAGGAGGACGTCGACGACGCGCTCGCGCTCGGCGAGTACCTCGACGACGAGTACGACGAGGCCTACCGGAACGGCGAGACGACCACGCGCCGCGAGTGTTTCGTCCTCGACGCCGCGGAGTTCGTGGAGACGTACGTCGAGGACAGCGGCCAGCTCGGCCAGTACCCGACCGCGGCGGTGCGCCGCGACGAGGGCTCCGGCGACGTCTACGGCCGCGCCGAGCTGTACACCTGCATCCCGCGGGACGTGACGACGGACCTCTTCGACGCCGTCCACGCCAGCGTGCTGATGAGCGCGACGCTCCGGCCGTTCGACGTCACCGCGGACGTCCTCGGCCTCGAGGACCCGAAGACGATGGCGTTCGGCCTCCAGTTCCCCGAGGAGCGCCGGCGGACGTTCGCGGTGGACACGGAGCCGCTGTTCTCCTCGAACCGCGAGGACCCCGACACCCAGCGGGAGGTCGCGGGCGCGCTCCGCGACGCCGTGAACTTCACGCCCGGGAACTGCCTGTTCTTCTTCCCGAGCTACGCCGAAGCCGAGCGCTACCACGACCACCTCGCGGACGTCGAC
>NZ_WPCF01000153.1 GCF_009741975.1 Halobacterium sp. CBA1126
CGCGAACCACACGCGCTTCGAGCACTCGCTGGGCGTCTACCACCTCGCGCGCACGGTCTTCGAGAACCTCCGCGAGCAGTCGTACTTCTACCGCGACGCCACCACCGCGGAACTCGACGACATCCAGCGCACCCTCGAGTGCGCGGCGCTGCTCCACGACGTCGGCCACCCGCCGTTCAGCCACCTCGGCGAGCGCTTCCTCGACACCGACGACCTCCGCGAGCGCCTCGCCGACCGCGGCCTCCGCGAGACCTTCGTCGACGCGGGCGTCGGCGACGCGCCGCTCCGGGAGGCGTCCGCGCACGAACTGCTGGGCTGTCTCGTCGTCCTCGAGGAGTTCGCCGACGGCCTCCGCGCGATGGACGTCGACCCCCACGACGTCTGCGCGCACGTCCTCGGGTACAGCCTCGAGTACGAGCGGGGCGGCCGCTGGCAGCACGGCGTCGCCGCCCAGATTCTGCACTCGCCCATCGACGTCGACCGCCTCGACTACATCACGCGGGACAACCAGATGACGGGCGCGGACGTCCTCAGCTTCGACACCGACCGCATGGTCGGCTCGTACACCGCCCACCCGGAGGAGGGGCTGGCGCTCTCGGACAAGGCGCTCTCGACCATCGGCAACTACCTCGAGGGCCGCATCGCGGTCTACATGTGGGTGACCCAGCACCACAAGTCCGTCTACGCGCACGTCCTCCTCGGCGAGCTCCTCGACGAACTCGCCGCGCTCGCGGACGAACCGCCGGTCACCGCGGACGCCGTGCTCGCCGAGGAGATCGACGACAACACGCTCATGGAACGGCTGCGCGTCGCGGCCGGCGACCACCCGGACTCGACGCTCGCCGCGCTCTACGACCGGTTCCGCGCCCGGCGCTTCCCCGAGACGTGCTGGAAGCACCGCATCGCGTACGCCGACCGCGTGGACGCGGACCTCGACGCGTTCAGCGACTGGCTCGTCGAACACGCCGACCGCCTCGAAGCCGACCTCGCCGCCGAACTCGGCGTCCCCGCCCACGAGGTCTGGGTCGAGCAGTCCTACGTCCCCGAGTACGAGCCGCAGGACCTCGAGGACATCCCCATCGCGTACGGCGGCACCACGCGCTCGGTCGGCGACTGGGGGCTGTACGGCGAGCGCTCGTTCGACCGCCCCATCCCGTTCGTCTACGTCCCGCACGGCGTCGAGACGGACGCCACTGCGGCGCTCGTCGACTGGTTCCACGCCGAGACGTACGACCGGACGTGAGAGCGGCCGCTTCTCGGGTACCGCCGGCGACCACCGTGCTCGCGGGTCGCCACGTTCGCGGCTTACTCTCTTCACCGTTCCTCGCCCCGTGTTCGCCCGCTAGTCGGGCACGCGCTCCTCGCTCGCAGTAACTGCGCTCGCTTCGCTCGCCCGCGGCCACAACGGTCAAGCGACCTCCGCCGTCGCGTCCACACATGGGCGACCAGACCTTCCGCGTGCTCGCGGCGCTCCGCGAACTCGCCGCAGAGACCGACGACGCACCGGCGACCGACGACATCGCGACTCGCGCGGCCGCCTCCATCGGCGCCACCGAGCGGGAACTGGAGACGCTCGCCGCTGTGGGTGCCGCCGAGGAACGCGACGCCGACGGCGAGCGCTTCGAACCGACGGGGATGTCCGTGGAGGACGTGGCCAAGCGCGTCGACACCGTCGACGAACTCGACACCGACGAGCGCTCCGCGCTGCTCGAAGCGCTCGGCCGCGGCGACGTCGACCCCGCGGACGTGCTCTACGACGTCCACGACGCCCGCGACGCCGCCGAGCGCGCTGCGGGCTCGGAGTTCGCCGGCTGACCCGTCGCACGCCCCGTTCCCGACCGGTTCTGTGCGCGGCTTCCCGCGCGCCAGCCTATTTGCTATCCCGAGATGGGGTTTACGAGTCGCGGCGGTTCGCCGAGACGTAACGGTGAAACGCCGGCGCTGCCAACGCGTACGTAATGGATTGCACCAAGTGCGACCGCGAGGCGGTGATGCACGCGGCGTACTCCGGCGCGCACCTCTGCGAACACCACCTCTTCGAGAGCGTCGAACGCCGGGTGCGCCGCCGCATCCGCGAGGACGACATGCTCCCCGACGACGCGACGCCGGAGGACCCCGAGACGTGGGTCGTCGGGCTCTCCGGCGGGAAGGACAGCGTCGTCCTGCTGGACATCCTCGAGGAGACGTTCGCCGAGGACCCCCGGGTCGAGCTGGTCGCACTCACCATCCACGAGGGCATCGAGGGCTACCGCGACGAGAGCCTCGACGCCTGCGAGGAACTGGTCGCGGACCGCGACGTCCGCCACGAGGTCGTCACGTACGCCGACGAGTTCGACGTGGAGATGGACGACGTCGCCGAGGAGGACCCGCTGGACATGGCGCCCTGCGCGTACTGCGGGGTGTTCCGCCGGGACCTGCTCGCGCGGTACGCCGAGGAGTACGGCGCGGACAAGCTCCTCACCGGCCACAACCTCGACGACGAGGCGGAGACCGCGCTCATGAACATCTTCGAGGGGAACGTCGAACAGGTCGCCAAACACTTCGACGCCAGCCTCGGGCCGTTCGACGAGCGCACGCCCAAGGAGGACATGATTCCGCGCGCGAAGCCGCTCCGGGACGTCCCCGAGAAGGAGGTCGCGCTGTACGCCCAGCTCCGCGAGCTCCCCGTCCACATGGAGGAGTGCCCGCACGCCAGCGAGGCGTTCCGCGGCGAGATTCAGGACCTCCTGTTGGAACTCGAGGAGAACCACCCCGGCACGCGGCACTCCATCATGGCGGGCTACGAGGAGCTCGCGGGGCTCGCGGCCGACGAGTACGGCGACGAGAACGAGGACGTCGGCGAGTGCGAAGAGTGCGGCGCGCCGACGACCCGCGACCGCTGCCGGAAGTGCGCGCTGGTCGAAGCCGTCGACGCGGTGTAGGAGCGCGCGACACCTGCTGCTCGCGGACCGGGCGACCGAAAAAGAACCGGGCGGTTACCGGATGACGTCGAGGCCGTTGTTCTGCTCGACCTCTTCGGTGCCGCCGTCGGAGTGGGCGCCGAACTCGCCGGCCGAGCCGCCGTCGTCGGCGGCGCGCTGCTTCGAGTCGGCGTCGACGTCCTTGAGCTCCTGGCGGGACTTGTCGGCCTGCTTCTGCGTGCTCGGACCGAGCACCTGCGCGGACTGCACGCCCGTCATGATGGCCATGACGCGGACCTTCCCCTTGTAGTTCTCCTGGATGCGCGCGCCCCAGATGACGTTCGCGCTCGCGTCCAGCCGTTCGGTGATGTTGTCCGCGATGCCCTCGGCCTCTTTCAGCGTGAGGTCGGGGCCGCCCGTGATGTGGACGAGGCCGCCGCTGGCGCCGCGGTAGTCGACGTCCAGCAGCGGGTGGTTCATCGCGTCCTTGACGACCTCGTTGGTCTTGTTCTTGTCCTGGGTCTCCCCGACCAGCATCACCGCCACGCCGCCCTGGTTCATGATGGCGGTCATGTCGGCGTAGTCGAGGTTGATGAGGCTGGGCTGGGTGATGGTCTCGCTGATGCCCTTCACGGTCTCCGCGATGATCTGGTCCATCACGGAGAACGCCTTCCCGATGGGGAGGTTGGGCACGTAGTCCAGCAGGCGGTTGTTGTCGAGGACGATGATGGAGTCAGCTTCCTCGCGGAGCTTCTCCAGGCCCTCCTCGGCCTTGACCGTGCGGGCGCGCTCGACGTTGAACGGCGTCGACACCATGCCGACGACGATTGCGCCCTGTTCTTTGGCGATCTTCGAGACGACGGGCGCCGCGCCCGTCCCCGTCCCGCCGCCCATGCCGGCGGTCACGAACACGAGGTCCGCGTCGCCGAGCACCTCCTTGATGGTGCCCTGCGCCATCTCGGTGGCGCGCTCGCCCATCGAGGGGTCGCCGCCGGCGCCGAGGCCGTTCGTCAGGGACTTCCCGACGAGGATCTTCGTGTCGGCCTCGATCATCTTGAGGTGTTGTTTGTCGGTGTTGATGGCGACCGTGTCCGCGCCCTCGACACCGATGTTGTACAACCGATTGACCGTGTTGTTGCCCGCGCCGCCGGCGCCCACGATGACGATTCGCGGGTCGCCGAACTCGTCGCCGTCGCCGTCGGCGTCCATCTCGCGCTGTTCGGCTTCGGCGTTGTCGAGGGCGTCTTGAACGATGTCCTGCATCTGTTACACCTTCGCCCAGCTGTTCGTGCTGGTCTGCTCCGTTTGTTCGTCTATCATCTCACGGACGGCAGACCGAATCGCCTCGCTGCGATTCGGGAACTTGCCCCGTTCGACCATCTGTTCGACCTCGTCGATCTGCTGTTTCGGAATGCGGAGTGTCACACGCTCCATATTTGGTATCCCCGTTGTGGTAAGACGGCGTTCCGTGTCGCTCGTGTCTTACAGAGTCGCGTGGCGGGCCATTACCCCGCGCAGTACTGCGATTCTCTGTAAGACAACCGTCTTACGTACCACTACCCACAGCGTCTCAACGTATATAATTAACGGCGGTGTAAACGCGCGTCTTACCGGTCGAGTGCGTCCGC
>NZ_WPCF01000111.1 GCF_009741975.1 Halobacterium sp. CBA1126
CGTCGTCTTCCCGACGCCGCCCTTCCCGCCGTACAGCACGTACTCGGCGGTGCCGCCGACCACCCCGGGGTCGAGGGAGTCGACCGCCTCGACCTCGATTTCGTCCATACCTCTGCGTCGGCGGCCCAGCGGGGTCAATCCGTCGGTCGCGGCTCGCTCGCCGGCGCGCCGAACGTCTTGGCCGGAGTGGTTTTCCGCAGCGAGTGTGTTAGTGGCACGCATGGAGGGCGTGCTGAACGAGCGCACCGCGACCGTCCACAAGAAGGGGGTGGAGAACCCCCACAGCCGGACGAAGTGCGGGGCGACCAACGACGTGAGCCACGACGACGTCCGCGCGGTCGCGTCGACGTCGCGGTCGAGGACTTCGACGCCTGCCGCTGCGGGCGGTGTTTCTCGGACGCGGGCGGCTACTGAGCTACCGGTCGTCGAAGTACGCCGCGAGCCGGTCGGCGGCCTCCTCGACGCGCGGCGTGACGAGCGCGAACCGCAGCCACTCCTCGCGGGCGGTCCCGAACCCGGAGCCGGGCATCCCCGCGACGCCCGCCTCGTCGATGAGTTCGTACGTGTTCTCCAGCGTCCCCGGGAACTCCGGGAAGCGCGCGAGCACGTAGAAGCCGCCGTCCGGTTCGGTGTACTCAGCGCCCGCGTCGTCCAGCGCCGACGTGAAGGTGTCCACGCGCTCGCGCAGCGTCGCCCGGGTCTCCTCGTAGTAGCTCGGGTCGGTCTCGCGGAGCGCGTGCAGCACGGCCGCCTGCGCGGGCCGCGACGTGGCGACGTTCGTCAGCATGTGCCGGGACTTCATCGGCTCGACGTGGCGCTCCGGCGCGATACAGTACCCCACGCGGAACCCCGTGATTGCCAGCGACTTCGAGAACGCGTTCACGACGATGCGGTGCTCGGAGTCGAACTCCAGCGCCGAGGTGAACCGCCCGGAGAAGTCGAAGTGGTCGTACACCTCGTCGCTGACCAGAACCGCGTCGTACTCCTCCGCGACGGCGACGAGTTCGCGCATCGTCTCCTCGCCGTACACCGCGCCCGTGGGGTTGTTCGGCGTCGTCGCCATGATGCACGCGGTGTCCTCGCCGGCCGCCGCGCGCACGTCAGCGGGGTCGAGGCTGCCGTCAGCGGCGGTGTCGACGAACACCTGCTCGCCGCCGAGCATGTCCGTCTTCCCCGGGTAGTACGGGTAGACGGGGTCGGCCATCACGACCTCGTCGCCGGCGCCGCGTTCCAGCGCGCGCGACATCCCCAGGTAGTTCGCCTCCCCGGCGCCGTTCGTGACGATTACCTCCTCGACGGGGACCTGCCGGCGCGCCGCGATCTCCTCGCGGAGCTCCCGGAGCCCCTCGCTCGGCGGGTACTGGAACCGGCTCCCGCCGGTGTCGGCGTACTCGTGGAGCCCCTCCGCGAGCGACGGCGGCGACCCCCAGTCGGGGTTCCCCGAGACCATGTTCACCACGTCCGCGTCCGACTTCACCGCGTACTCCATCACGCGGAAGAACAGCGGTTCCTCGTACTCCATACGCCAGCGTCGCCGCCCCGGCACGTGGCTCTTTCGCCCGCGGAAACGAGCGGCGCTTGCCGCTACTCTGCGGTTGATTCGCCGGCCGGCCGTCGGTCCGCCCGTGACCGACCACGAAGCCCGCGTCCGCGAGTACTACGACGCCGTGGACGCCGACCGCATCGACGACCTGCTCGCGCTGTTCGCCGACGACGTGGTGTACGACCGCCCCGGCCAGCCGCCCATCGAGGGGAAGGACGCCCTCGAAGCGTTCTACCGGGAGGACCGCCCGCTCGAGGACGGCAGCCACGAGGTCCACGACGTGCTCGTCGACGACGGGCGTGCGGCCGTCCGCGGGACGTTCTCGGGCGTGCAGGACGGCGACCGCGTGGAGTTCGGGTTCGCGGACGTCCACGTCTTCGCGGACGGCCGCATCGCCGAGCGGTACACGTACACCGACCGCGACACGGTCTGACGCCACCACCTTCTTGCTCGCCGCCCCGGTAGCGCCGGGCATGCGCGAGTACGCCGCCGACCCGCCGATAGAGGAGGAGCTCAACGACCTGCTGCCGGACGCCGGCCACACGGTCGCGACCGCCGAGTCCTGCACCGGGGGGCTCATCGGGTCGCTGCTGACCGACGTCTCGGGGTCCAGCGACTACTTCGACCGCACGCTCGTGACGTACACGTACGACGCCAAGCTCGACACCGGCGTCGCCCGCGAGGCCCTCGACGAACACGGCGCCGTCAGCGAACCCGTCGCCCGGCAGATGGCGCAGGCGACCCGGGACGCCGCCGGCACGACGTGGGGCGTCTCCACCACCGGCATCGCGGGTCCCACGGGCGGCAGCGAGGAGAAACCAGTCGGCACGGTCTACATCGGCGTCGCGTACGCCGGCGAGTGGGGCACGCAGTCGAGCCACACGGCCGTCGAACGCCGCGAGTTCGACGGCACCCGGACCGAAATCAAAGAACAGATCGCGCGGCGCGCGCTCCGCAAACTCCGCGAGGAAGTCGAGGACGTCTGCGACTGACGTTCCGCGACGAGGACGGATGCGTCCGGTAGTAGCGAGCGCGTGCCGAAACCGTCACGTGGCAGGGCGTGCTCGGCCCGAGTGATGAACAAGGGCGACCACATCCTCAACGGCATCCTGCTCGCCGTCGGGCTGGGCTACGTGCTCTACCCCGCGGGCGGCGTCGAGACGCTGCACACCATCGCCGCAGTGCTCATCCCCGTCGTGCTCGGCGCGCTGTTCCCCGACGTCGACACCGACTTCGGGAAGCACCGCAAGACCCTCCACAACATCCCCGTGCTGGCGCTGCTGTACGTCTTCCCGATGTACTTCGGGAACCTCCAGTACGTCTGGATCGGCGTCGCCACCCACTACGTGCTCGACGTCGTCGGCAGCAAGCGCGGCATCGCCCTGTTCTACCCGCTCTCGGACCAGGAGTACGGGCTGCCGGTCGGCGTCGCCACCGTCTCGAAGTACGCCAGCGCGGTCACCGTCGTCATCACGCTCGTCGAACTCGCGGCCATCGCGGTCGTCGTCCACGTCGCCCCGCAGTACGTCCCCACGGACGCCGTCAGCGGCCTGCTCTAGTACACCGCGACGTCGTCGAACTCGCCGCCGTACGCGATGTGCCGGGGGTGGGTCGGCTCCATCCCCGACAACAACAGGCGGTCGACTTTCTCCCACGTGTTCTCGTACGCGAGGTGGGCCTTCTCCGCCAGCTCGCGCGCCCGGAACCGGGGGTTGCGCTGGTGGTACGTCCGCCGCGACACCCCGGACTTGAGCGCGGCCACGAGGTCCGCCTCCGAGTCGATGGCGGCGTCGAACTCCGTCCACACGCCCCCGACCGTCTCCGGCCGGTGGGCGTACGAGGACGCGAACCCGGGGATGTCGTAGGCCGCCGAGAGCGCGCTCGCGCGGTCGTCGTCCCACGGGAAGTGCTTCGGGTTGTACGTCTCCACGGCGTCGACGTCCTCGCGGAACCGCTCGACGTCCGCCGCGGTGAGGCTCACCGTGAGGAACTCGGGGTGGGGCGCGAGCACCGCGGCGCCCTGCTCGCGGAACGCCGCGAACGCGCCGTCCAGTGTCACGAAGTCCGGCACGGGGTCCTCGAGCCCGACCGCGAGGACGTGCTTGCGGTCCCGCCACGACCCCGTGAACACCTCCCGTCCCGGCACCACGAGCAGCTCGTCGTCGGAGAACTCGGCGGCGCGCTCGCGGGCGTCCGGCAGCCGCGTGAAGTGCGGGGCGTACACCAGCACGTCGATGCCGGCGGCCTTCGCGCGGCGGACCGCCTCGTCGTCGAGCACCTTCGCGTGGAGGTCGACCCGTGTCGTCGGCACGCTCCCGGGTTCGCGCGCCGCGGTTTAGCGGCTTACGGTTCCGGCGGATAAACTCCGCGCCCGCTGTCGCGCGTTCGTGGGCGCTTATCCCCGTGGCGTCCCAACGGCCGGTATGAGTCTGAACCTGCTCTCCGAGGACCTCGTCCCCGAGCACGCCCGCGACGTCAAGCGCGAGGCCCGCGAGTTCGCCGAGGAACACATCGCGCCGAACGCCGAGGAGTACTACCGGACCGGCGACTACCCGTGGGAGATTCTCGAGGCCGGGATGGACGCCGGCCTCGTCGCCCAGGACATCGGCGAGGAGTACGGCGGCCGCGGCCTCGACCTCGAGCAGATTCTGGCCGTCGCGGAGGAGTTCTACCGCGCGGACGCCGGCATCGCGCTGACCCTCCAGCTCGCGAGCTTCGGCGCCGAGATGCTCGAACAGTACGGCACCGACGACCAGAAGGAACGGTACCTCCGGCCGGTCGCCGAGAACGACCAGATCACGGGGCTGGCGGTCTCCGAACCCGACGTCGGCTCGGACCTCGCCGGCATGCACACGACCGCCGAGAAGGACGGCGACGAGTACGTCCTGAACGGCGAGAAGTACTGGATCGGCAACGGCGTCGAAGCCGACTGGGTGACGGTGTACGCGAAGACCGGGGACACCGACGACCGCTACATGAACTACTCGCTGTTCGTCGTGCCCACGGACACCGACGGCTACGAGGCCGAACACATCCCGGAGAAGATGGGGATGCGCGCGTCCAAGCAGGCCCACGTCGTCTTCGACGACTGCCGGATTCCCGAGGAGAACCTCATCGGCAGCGAGGGGGCCGGGTTCATGATGCTCGCGGACTTCTTCAACCACGGCCGCGTCGTCGTCGGCGGGCACGGCCTCGGCCTCGCCGCGGCCGCGCTCGAGGAGGCGTGGGCGTTCGTCCACGAGCGCGAGGAGTTCGGCCGCCACGTCTCGGACTTCCAGGCCGTCCAGCACGGCCTCGCGGACATGCGCCTCGAGTTCGAGGCCGCCCGCGCGCTGAACTACCGCGCCGCCCGCAAAGTCGAGGAGTACGACAACCCCGGGCTGTGGGCGGCGATGGCGAAGACGAAGTCCACCGAGGTCGCCGTCGACAACGCCGAGCAGGGGATGCAGTTCCACGGCGGCCGCTCGATTCTCACCGACCGCCGCATCGCGCGCGTCTACCGGGACGCCCGCATCCCGGTCATCTACGAGGGCGCCAACGAGATTCAGCGCAACCTCATCTACCGGCAGAGCGGCGAACAGTAAGACCTCCTCAACGGCCCAGAATCTGCGAACCCCCTCGAGAACCTCTCTTTCGCTCTCATCTGGCGCCGATTGTTGCGTGGTAACGACTGTCTACTCGCGGTCTCGATTCCGATAATTCGTCTGACGGAGCGGTGACGAACGACGGACGCTCCGGGTTCAGTGGTCGAGAAAGCGACACAACCTTTATTTGCGCGCTCAGGTTACAGAGACCCATGTCCGCGTGGGAGTGTGCGATTGTCGGCTGTGGGTCGACGTTCGGCAGCGTCGAGGCGCTGTTGGCCCATCAGGTCGCGGATCACGACGCCCACGAGTGCGAGATCTGCGGGGAGGCGGTCCCCGAGGGCTTCTTCGCCGTCAAGCACGGGCTCCGCGAGCACACGCGCGCCGAGTACGTCCGCTTCTACGACGGCGACGCCGAGGCCATCCGCGAGCGCGAGCGCGTCCTCGACGACGTCGCCGACGCCATCGACCCGTCGGTGCTCGAAGACCTCCTGAGCGAGGAAGCCGTCGACGTCGCCGACGCCACCGAGGCCGCCCACGCCACCACGAGCTAGTTTCGTCGTTCGTAAGCGATTTGCCGCGCCTCCGTGACGTCCAGCCATGCGACTCGCACGACTCCAGACCGACGACGGCGTCGTCGACGGCGAGTACCGGGACGGCCGCGTCGTCACCGAAGACGCGGAGTACGTCGTCGGCGAGGACGGCCGGCTCGCGCCGCCCTGCGACCCGTCGGCGCTGTACTGCGTCGGCCGCAACTACGCCGAGACCCTCGACCAGATGGACTACGAGCGCCCCGACCAGCCGGACTTCTTCATCAAGCCGCCGGTCTCCGCGGTCGGCCACGGCGCCGACGTCCCGTACCCGACGTTCACGGACGAACTGACGTACGCGGGCGAGCTCGCGGCGGTCGTCGACGAGCGCTGCCACCGCGTCGACGAGGCCGACGTGCCGGACGTCCTCCGCGGGTTCACCGTGATGAACGACCTCGACGCGCTCGACCAGCCCGGCCGCACCGCGCGCAAGGCCTTCGACGGCTCCGGCCCGCTCGGCCCGTGGATCGAGACCGACGTCGACCCGCGCGGCATCGACATGCACACCGACGTCGCGGGCGAGCGCCGGCAGGAGGCCAACACCGAACTGATGCTGTTCGACCCCTACGAGGTCGTCTCCTTCCTCTCCGAGCGGTTCACCTTCCACCCCGGGGACGTCATCGCGTTCGGCAGCCCCGCGAACCCCGGGCTCGTCGAACCCGGCGACACCGTCGAAATCACGTACGAGGGCGTCGGCACGCTCGAGAACACTATCGTCGAACCGCAGAACTGAGCTCCGGTCGCGTTCGTTCTTCGGAACCCGCTCGCACTGCCTGAGGAGCGCTTTTACCGCTCCTCGGAGTCGAGCACGCGAATCTGGTCGCCGCGGACTGTCACGCGACCACTTTTTGCTGCGTCGGGTCGCCTTCGGCGACCACTCCTTGCAAAAACGTGGTGAAAAACACCCTGCTCGCGTCCGACGGACGCGAGCAGTGAACCGCCTCGCTCCGCTCGGCGGACGCTACCGTTCCTCGGAGTCGAGCACGCGAATCTGGTCGCCGCGGACGGTGACCGGAATCGGGACGGTCGCCTCGTACAGCTCGACGGTGACCTGGTCCTTGCTCTCGTCGATGCGCTGGACCTGCGCCTTCTCGCCCTTGAACGGGCCGGCGATGAGCTCGACGATGTCGCCCTCCGCGATGCCCTCGACGTCGGGCTTCGGGGAGAGGAAGTGCTCGACCTCGCTGATGCCGGACTCGCCGGGGACGAGGCTGCGGGCGTGGGGGATCTCGTCCATCACGCGCTCGATGATGTTGTGGTCGTCCGCTTCGACCATCACGTAGCTGGTGAGCGCGTCCGGCGCCAGCACCGCGTGGATCTCGTCGGCCTCGCGGTTCGCGATCATGCTCGCGACGGTCTGCTCCTGGCTCGCGGTCGTCTTGACTGCGTACACGCCCATCTTATATCACCGACGTGACTGCTTCCATCAGCAGGAAGATGACGAAGCCGAGCAGTCCGACCAGCAGGATGCCGGCGCCGGCGATCTTCGAAATCTGGGAGAACTCCTCCCACGACGGCGTGCTCGCCAGCCGGAGCACGCGCGTGTACGCGGAAAGCTCTAGGGGAACGTCCATACAGGGGTAGAGTCGGCGAGCGCTCTTTTATCTATTGATGCCGAGCGACGACCGGCCCCCTCGCTTATCCGCGCCGGCGACGTATCACGTGGTATGCCCGAAGAAGTCCTCTTCGAGTCCGAGAGCGACCGCAGCCGCGAGGAAATCGCCACCTACCTTCGCACGATTGCCGACAACCTCGAATCCGGCGGCGCAATCACGCTGAAAGCGGGCGGCGAGGAGGTTACGCTCGACCCGCCGAATCGCCCGACGTTCGAGGTAAAGGCGGAACGCGAGGGGCCGGCCGACGGCGCGAAAGAACTGAGCGTCGAGCTCGAACTCGAATGGCCCGAAGACGGCGAGGCAGCCGGCGAGAGCGGCAAACTCGAAATCGAATAGCGCGGGGTTATGACCCGCCGTGCTGAGCAGAGAGCATACGCGCGGCGAAGCCGCGCGTTTCACTGCCGG
>NZ_WPCF01000080.1 GCF_009741975.1 Halobacterium sp. CBA1126
CGTCGAGCGCGGCGCGGCGTACGCGACCGACCCGCCCGAGTTCGACGGCGCGGACGACGCCGCGGTGACCGCGCCGTTCGAGGTGCCGGGCGCGGACTCGCCGGCCGTCGCCGTGCTCTCGCCCGTCGAGGGCGCCGACCAGAAACACCTCGTGTACGTCGTCAGCGTCGAGGCGCTCACCGGCGGCTTCAGCGACGTCGTCGAGGGCAGCGAGACCGTCGTCGTGAACAGCGAGGGGACGACCGTCGCGCACACGGACGCCTCGCAGGTGCTCGCCAGCCACGACGGCAGCGCCGCGGTGCTCGACCGGTCGCTGTCGCAGTCGACGTTCACGACCCACGGGGGGACCGTGATGGCGGCCGCGCCCGTCGCCGGCGCGGACTGGACCGTGATGGTCCACGCGCCCGCGAGTCAGGCGTTCGCGCTCGGTGACTACGTGGCGTCCAGCGTCGTCGGACTCATCCTCCTGACGGTGGTGAGTCTCGCGCTCGTCGGCGTCACGCTCGGGTCGACGACGGTCGTCTCGCTGCGCCAGCTCTCGGCGCGCGCCGACGAGATGGCCGACGGCGACCTCGACACCACCATCGAGACCAACCGGAACGACGAATTCGGCACGCTCGCGGCCTCCTTCAGGCGGATGCGGGACTCGCTGTCACAGTCGCTGTCGGAGGCGGAGGCGGCGAAGGCCGACGCGGAGGCCGCCCGCGAGGAGGCCGAAGCCCAGCGCGAGGAGGCCGAGCGGGCGCGCCAGTCCGCACAGGAGACCGCCCGCGAACTGGAGGCCGCCGCCGCGGACTACGACGACGCGATGACCGCGGTCGCGGACGGCGACCTCACGCGGCGCGTCGACGCGGACCGGGGCCACGACGCGATGGCCCGCGTCGGCCGCTCACTGAACGCGATGCTCGACGACATCGAGGACAGCGTCGCCGCGGCGTCGTCGTTCGCCGACCACGTCTCGACGGCGGCCGCGCGCGTCGACGACGGCGCGACCGACGCGATGGACGCCAGCGCGGACGTCTCGAGCGCCGTCGACGAGATCTCGGACGGCGCCACCGAGCAGACCGAGCGCCTCCACGAGGTCGCCGGTGAGGTCGACGACCTCTCCGCGAGCGCCGAGGAGGTCGCCGAGACCGTCGCGTCGCTGGCCGACACCGCGGGACAGGCCGCGGACGCCGTCGAGGACGGCCAGGACGCCGCCGACGACGCGGTCGAGACGATGGACGAGGTCGCCGCGGAGGCCGAAGACGCCGCGGCCGCGATGGACGCCCTCGACGCCGAGATGGACGACCTCGGGGAGGTCGTCGACGTCATCGCGGACATCGCCGAGCAGACGAACCTGCTCGCGCTGAACGCGTCCATCGAGGCCGCCCGCACGGGCGCCGAGGGCGACGGGTTCGCGGTCGTCGCGGACGAAGTGAAGGGCCTCGCGGAGGAGTCCCACGCCGCCGCCCAGGACGTCGAGGACCGGCTGCTCGACCTGCAGGCGCAGGTCAGCGACGTCGCCGACGAGATGCGGGAGACCAGCCAGCACGTCGCCGACGGCCGCGCGACCGTCGACGAGACCGCGGCCGCCCTCGACGACGTCGTGGAGTTCGTCGCGCAGACGGACTCGGCGGCCGGCGAGATCCGGGAGGCGACCGACCGGCAGGCCGAGGCCGCCTCGCGGGTCGCCTCCGCGGTCGACGAGGTGGCGAGCATCAGCGAGGAGACCGCCGCGCAGTCGACGGACGTCGCGGACGCCGCCGACGAGCAGACCGAGACGCTCTCCGAGGTGGGGGACGCCGCTGCGGAGCTGGCCGAGCGCGCGGTCACCCTCGAGGACCTGCTCTCGGACTTCGAGGCCCGCGGCGACGGGGGTGACCCGCAGTGACGCCGGAGACGTGGTTCTGGGTCGGCGCCGTCGGGATGGCGCTGGGCACGCTGCTGCCCGTGCGGGACGCGGTTCGGAACCCCCGCCGCTGGCGCTTCGACGCCGTGCTCGCCGGCGTCACGGGCGTCGCCGCGGTCGCGTACGTCCTGATGGCGCTCGGCGTCGGCGCGCTCCCGATGGACGGCTTCACCGTCCAGCTCGCGCGGTACGCCGACTGGCTGGTGACGACGCCGCTGCTCGTGCTCTACCTCGCGATGCTCTCGCGGCCGCCCCGGCGGACGTACGTCGGGCTGGTGGTCGCGGACGTGGTGGTCATCGCGGCCGGCGTCGGCGCCGCGCTCTCGCCGGCGCCCGAGAAGTGGGCGTTCTACGCGGTCGGCTGCGTCGCGTACGCCGCGCTCGTGTGGGGACTCATGCGGACGCTGCCCGCGGCGCTGGGCGACGACGCCGACCCGCGCGTGGACGCGACGTTCACGACGCTGCGGAACCTCACGGTCGTCCTCTGGACGCTGTACCCGGTCGTCTGGCTGCTCGCCCCGACCGGTCTCGGCGTCCTCCAGCCGGAGATGGAGGCCATCGTCGTGGTCTACCTCGACTTCATCAGCAAGGTCGGGTTCGTCGCGTTCGCGGTGCTGGGCGCGGACGCCGTCGACCGCGTCCTCGGCGCGGCCGACCGCGCCGCCGCCACCCCGGCGGACGACGACTGACGAAACCACACTTCGTCACGTGGCGTCCTTCCAGCGAAAAATACCCACTCGGGCGCTCTTTCCGTCGCATTCTACGACTGCGCGAGCCGCGCTTCGTCCGCAGAAAGGGAGAGTTAAGTAGCAGAATCGCCACGCTCGAAACTGAACGGACTACCGCGCGGGAGACACACAAGCATGAGAGAGGAATACGACTTACTCATCGTCGGCGGGGGTATCAGCGGAGCTTCGCTGCTGTACACGGCCGCGAAGTTCACGGACATCGAGAACATCGCGCTGGTGGAGAAAGAAGAGGAGATCGCGAGCGTCAACTCCCACCGCACGAACAACTCCCAGACCCTGCACTTCGGGGACATCGAGACGAACTACACCCTCGAGAAGGCCGAGGACGTCAAGGAGGGCGCGGAGCTGCTCGCCGGCTACCTCGAGGACGCGGACCCCGACCGCGAGATGCACAGCAAGCGCTCGAAGATGGTCCTCGGGGTCGGCGAGGAGGAAGTCGAGAAGCTCGAATCCCGGTACCACGAGGAGGGGTTCGGCGACCTCTACCCGAAGCTCCGCGCCATCGGCCGCGAGGAGATCGAAGAGCTCGAACCGAAGGTCGTCGAGGGCCGCGACGACGACAAGGAGATGCTCGCGCTCCAGACCCCCGACGGCTACGTCGTCGACTACGGGATGACCGCCCAGTCGTTCGTCGACGAGGCCCAGGAGGTCGACGGCGTCGACGTCTACACCGGCACCGAGGTCGAGGAGCTCAACGACACCGGCGACGAGTTCCTCGTGGAGACCGACGCCGGCTGGTTCGAGTCCGACGTCGCCGTCGTCGCCGCGGGCTCGCACAGCCTCCAGATCGCCAAGGAGATGGGCTACGGCGAGAACATGAGCCTGCTCCCGGTCGCGGGCAGCTTCTTCCTCGCGGAGGACTTCCTCAACGGGAAGGTGTACACCCTCCAGATGAAGAAGCTCCCGTTCGCGGCCGTCCACGGCGACGCCGACGTCCACGACCAGTCGATCACGCGCTTCGGGCCGACCGCGAAGCTCGTGCCGACGCTCGAACGCGGCGAGCTCGACACCGTCGGCGACTTCTTCGACGTGTTCGGGCTGAACGTCGACTCCTTCCTGAGCTACGCGAACATCCTCGCCGACCGCATCCTCTTCCCGTACGTCGTCCGCAACCTCGTCTACGACGTCCCCGAGATCGGGAAGCGCACGTTCCTCCCCGAGGTCCAGAAGGTCGTGCCGAGCGCGACCCTCGACGACATCGAGCGCGCGAAGGGGTACGGCGGCGTCCGCCCCCAGATCGTCGACACCGAGGAGAAGTCCCTCGACATGGGCGAAGCCAAGATCACGGGCGACGGCGTCATCTTCAACATCACGCCGTCGCCGGGCGCCTCGACGTGCCTGAAGAACGCGATGCGCGACACCGAACAGGTCATCGAGTTCTTCGACGACGACCACGAGTTCGACGAGGCGGCGTTCCGCGACGCCACCATCGAGAACTTCCCGCGCGTCGACGACGGCGTCGAACAGGACGACGCCACCGCGAGCGCCGCCGCCGACGACTGACGCCACCGCCGGGCGGCGCACGCTCGTCGCGTCCGCGGCCGGCCGTCTCCTCTACCTGCGACTGTCGCTCACCGTAACGCCCTCGTCGCTGACCGCCGACGTGTCGCGTATGAGACCAGACTCCGAGGACCCCTCCGGCGGGTCGCTCTCCTACGTCAACATCCTCGAACGCGAGATGGAGGACGCCCTCTCCGAACTCGCGCGGCCGAGCCGGGGGCTGTTCCTCTCTGGGTTCTCGGCCGGCCTGAACCTCAGTTTCGGCGCGCTCTTCATGGGGATGGTGCTGACGCTCTCGCCGTCGTTCCCCTCGCCGCTCGTCGAACACCTCGTGCTCGCCGTCGCGTCGTCGGTCGCGTTCCTCTTCGTGGTGCTCGGGCAGACGGAGCTGTTCACCGCCCACACCACCATGGCCGTGCTGCCCGTGTTCGACGGCCGGACCGGCCTCGACGAACTCGGCCGCCTCTGGGGGGTCACCTACCTCGGGAACCTCCTCGGCTGTGCCGCGTTCGCCGCGTTGATCGCGGTGCTCGGCCCGGAGATGGGCATCGTGGAGGCCGCGGCCTTCGACAGCCTCGCCGCGTCGCTGCTCGGCCACCCGCCGTGGGCGATTCTGCTCTCCGGCGTCGTCGCCGGCTGGCTGATGGGGTTGACGACGTGGCTCGTCGCCGCCAGCCGGGACACCGCCGGCCGCATCCTCGTCGTCCTCCTCGTCACCACCGCCATCGGGTTCGCGCCGTTCCACCACGTCGTCCTCGGCACGACCGAGGTCCTCGGTGCGCTGTTCCTCGACACCGGCGTCACCGTCGCGGACTTCGCGTCCTTCCTCGTCCCGACCACGCTCGGGAACGTCGTCGGCGGGACGGTGTTCGTCGCGGGCCTCAACTACGGCCACATCGCGCTCGTCGGCGACGACGCGGACGTCGACGTCGACGAGTAGCGACCCGGCTCGGCGTCGCCGACGACTGCCCGACCGCTCGGCACCCCGTGGTCGTACAGGAACATTTATTACATTCCTCGCCGCAGTAGCGGACACGTCATGTCGGTCGTACCTGTACGCGAGTAACTCCTTCCCGGCCGTACAGCCCACAGACCGACTCTCCACGCGCGAAAGACGTGAGCACACACACCAGACGCACGACGGACCCGACCCCGAGCACCGAGACGGAACCCACAGCGACGGCTACCGAGCCGACTCCGGTTGCCGACGACGCCGCGGCCGAATCCCACGATACCCCCGCCTCGTGGGTCGCCCGGTGTCAGTCCCAGTTCGACGCGGGCGGCCGCGACCGCCTCAACAACCTCGCGGACGACGAGAACCACGCGATGCCGGACGGCGTCTGAGCGCGCCGCTCGGAATGCTCTTGGCCGTGGCGCCACTACGCCGACGTGGCCGATGACGACGCCACCGGGCCGACCCGGGGTGGCTCCCGCGGGACGACGAGCCCTATGAGTGCCGAGGCCGACCGCGTTCTCCTCGCCGTAGCCGCGCCACTCGTAGACGAGGCTCCGTCCTCTCGGCCGACTACCGGCGCGGCGGCGTCGGCCGCCCGTCAGTGCCACATTCTCGGCGAACTCCTCCAGCGTCTCCGCACCGCTGCCCCCGTTGAAGCCGGACTCGTTACTCGCTGGTCGTGACGTCCTCGTACGTGACCTCGGTGCCCGACGCCACCGGCTGGAGGAGGTACTTGCCCGTCTGCCCGCGCTTGACCGGCGTGAAGTCCGCGACGAAGTTCGTCCGCTGTCCCTCTCGGATTTCGAACGGTTCTTTGAACTGCAGGGGCGCGTTCCCGGGCGTGTCGACGTCGGCGTCGCCGCCGTCGCTGAGCGTCGCGTCGACCCCGGAGACGTCCAACTGGAGGAACTCGTAGCTCCCGGTCTCGACCTCGCGGTCGTCGACGAGCGCGCTGTCCCCGTCCTGCAGCTGCACGAGGTCGGCGGTCTGGGGTTCGTCGAACTCGTGGTACTCGCGGGCGTCGCTCTCCTCGACGTCCTCGGGGTCCTGTTCTTCGACCGTCTCCGTGCCGCCGTCGGACTCGGTCCCCGCGTCGTCGGCCTCGGTGGTGGTCTCGCCGTCGCCCTCGCCGGCCTTCAGCCAGATGCCCTCGATGGTGACGACGCACGTCTCGAAGTCCGAGATGTCCCCGGGCGCGTCCTTCACCGTCGTCGCCAGCGTCCCCGTGGTCGACCCGTCGCCGCCGGTACAGCCCGCGAGGCCAGCGAGGCCGGTCGCGCCGACCGCGCCGGCCGCCTTCAGGTAGTCGCGCCGCGACGCCGTCGTGTCGCCGTTGCGTTCTCGCATACGCGACCCGAGGCCGGTCAGCCGGGTAAACCGGTCACATCGAGGGGGCCGGATTTGGCCGAGTTGGACCGAGTAGGGGCTAATACGTCCGGCTGCGTGCCAAGTTCGCCCGCCGACGGTCAGAGCTTGTCCGCGGCCCGCGCCTGTCCGGTGCGGCGGCGCGCCTGCGCGAGGCGGTTGTCCGTCGCACGCGCGACGTCGTCGGGCATCGCGTCCCGCGCCTCGGCGAGCCGAGTCGCGACCCTCTCCAGTCGCCTCGCGACGGCGTCCAGCGCCTGTTCGGCGTTCCCGCGGTCGCCCGCTTCCGCGCGGTCGGCGGCCCGCTGTGCGGCCGCCGCGACGTTCTCGAGGGCGTTCGACAGCCCCTCGACGGCGTTCTGCCGGCCGCCGTCATGTTCGGTGTCGTCGTCGGCGTCGCCGGCGGCCGCGACCTGCGCGCTGGTCTCGCTGGCGACGTCCGCGAGGTACGACGCCAGCGGCGCCTTCCCAGTCCGCGGGTTCTCGACGCGGACGCGCTCGCCGTCGCCGGGATTGACGCGGAACGCGCCGACCTCGTCGTCGCTGTCCCGGACCTCTGTCGTGTACGCGCCGCCCTCGTGGACGTAGACGGCGTCCGGGCCGGACAGCGGCGCGTCGTACAGTCGGCCGGCGAAGTCGTCCTCGACGGCGAGAGCCGTGAGGTCGCTGTCCGCGTCGGTCGGGTCGACTTCGAGCTTCACGGAGTTTTCGCGCGCGACGACGGGGATCTCGCCCTCGACGCCCGCGGTCACCGTCTCGCCCTCGCCGGTGACCCGGACGGTCTCGCTGTGCGGTTCCACGCCGGCGCCGTTGACGGTGAGCGTGTGCTCGCCCTCGGGGACGTCGCGGACGGCGGCGACGCCGTTGAACGTCGGCACGGCGACGGGGTCGCTCTGGAACAGCGCGAACAACTCGAGGGGCGACGACTCCGTCAGCAGCCCCTCGCCGTCGGGCGCGTCGTCGTCGCTGACGGCGGTGGTCACACCGGCGACCACCTGATTGACCGGCGACGGCTCGCCGATGGCCTCGTAGCGGTCCGCCAGCGCCTGCCGGTGTTTCGGCTCGCTGATGTCGGCGGCGGGGTTGTCGTAGCGCTCGCTCGTCCACGGGACGCCGGTCGTCGTGATGTGGCCGGCGACCGCGTCCTCCGCGAACTGCGGGACGGCGAACTCGAAGCTCAACTGCGGGCCGGTGAACTCCGCGATGTGTTCGAGGTCGGCGCTCGGCCGGAGGGCGTACGCGACGTCCGTGTCGTCGGTCTCCTCGTAGTCGAACCGGACGCCGGTCTCGCGCTGCGGGAGCTGCGGCGGCGACTGCAGCGCGTCGAACGACCGCACCGTCAGGTCGTCCGCCACGAGGTCCCCGGCGGTTACGGACGGCAGGTCGTCGTGCTCGTAGATGGGTGCGCCGTCGAGCTCCGGGACGACGTACGGGAGTGCTAGCCCCTCGTCGCGCGGCAGCCCGTACGCCATCGGGATGGCTGCGATCGCCTCGACGCCGTCGAGGACGCTGTTGGTCACGTCGGCGAGGTCCCCGTCCAGCGAGAACCGCTGGAAGCGCTGTTCGTCGTCGTTCACGGAGAGGCCGCTGGAGTGCGACCCCAGTTCCGAGAGGATCCGGGGCTGGCGGTCCGGGTCGGGGTCGAGGAACTCGTTGTTCGGCACCTTCCGCGAGTGCGAGCTCGCGACGTACAACTGGGGCCGGTCGGTGTCGGTGTCGACGAACACCTGCAGCAGTTCCCAGTCGTGCCAGTGGAAGTTCGTGGTGAACTGGTCGAACGCCGAGTAGAACCAGAACTGCACGACCGCGAGCGGCGACGACTCGTACTCCACGACGTGGTAGAACGCCGCGGGCTCCGGGGCGTCGTCGTCGTGGCCGGCGTAGCGTCGAACGCGTTGAATCCGTCGACGACCGCCTCGCCGTCCCGCTCGCTCTCGAACTGTCGGGGGTCGGTCGGGAACCACTGCTCGTGCTCGTCGAAGTACAGCGTCGGCGCGAACGCCTCCGCGAGCGCGGCCGCGCGGTCGTCGTCGACGGTGGCCGTGTCGCCGTCGCCACCGGCGTCGAACAGCGAGCAGCCGGCGACGGAGGACGCGGCTGCGCTGGCGGCGCCCGCGAGTACCGCCCGCCGCGAGACGTCCGCGGGCGCGTCGTCGGTCATCGCCGCGCCTCGGCCGGCGTGTGGCCGTGCTTCCGGGACGCGCGCCTCGCACGCTCGCGGTGTGTGCCCTGCATACTGCTTGGTTAACACGGCCGTCTGGTCCATACCACTTGTGGTGGTCACGGGAACGCCGCGGTCACGCCACGGAGATTACTATAGGAAATATTTTAAGTTGAAATAGTACCGTAAGTCATATCGTGGTCGTTCCCCTCTGCAGTGACAACTGATGACCGCCAACCGCGACCGCATCTCCACGACGCACATCGGCAGCCTCCCGCGAGACCCCGACCTCCTCGAGCTCCTGAAGCGCCGGCAGGACGGCGAGCCCGTCGACGAAGACCGGTGGCGCGAGACCGTCCGCGACGCGACCGAGGCCGTCGTCCGCAAGCAGGCCGACGTCGGCCTCGACGTCGTGAACAACGGCGAGCAGCCCCGCGTCTCCTTCAACTGGTACGTCGCTAACCGCCTCACGGGCATCGGCGGCGAGCGCGACGCCCCGACGTGGGACGACCTCGCGGACTTCCCCGAGTACGCCAGCGACGCCTTCGACACCGAGACCATCGACCTCACCAAGCAGCCGTCGGTCACCGGCCCCGTCGAGTACGACGGCGCGGCCGCCCTCGACGAGGAGATCGAGACGTTCGCGGCCGCGCTCGACGCCGCCGACGCGGACTTCGAGGGGACGTTCCTGACGGCCGCCTCCCCGGGCGTCGCCGCCGCCACGCTCGTCAACGAGTACTACGACTCCCACGAGGCGTTCCTCCACGCCGTCGGCGACGCTCTCCGCGAGGAGTACGAGGCCATCGCCGACACCGGCGCCGTCCTCCACCTCGACGCGCCCGACCTGCTGACGACCGGCCACCGCGGCTTCGGCGACCGCTCCGTCGAGAAGCTCAAGCCCATCGTCCGGATGCACGTCGAAGCGCTCAACGACGCCACCCGGAACGTCCCCGACGACCAGATCCGCGTCCACACGTGCTGGGGGAGCTACGAGGGCCCCCACCACCGCGACACGCCGCTCGAAGCCGTCCTCCCCGAGCTCTACGAACTCGACGTCGGCGGCCTCTCCATCGAGGAAGCCAACCCCCGCCACCAGCACGAGTACCGCGTCTTCGCCGAACACCCGCTGCCCGACGGCTGGGACCTCATCCCGGGCGTCGTCGACGTGAAGACGAACGTCGTCGACCACCCCGAAACTATCGCGGACCGCATCGAGCGCGTCGCCACGGCCGTCGACGACCCGGCGCGCGTCGTCGCCGCCCCCGACTGCGGGTTCGACACGCAGGCCGGCCTCGCGATGGTCCACCCCGACATCGCGTGGAAGAAACTCGAGGCGCTCGTCGACGGCGCCGCCATCGCCTCCGACCGCCTGTTCTGACTACTCCTCGCCCGCGCTCTCGCCGGTCAGCCCGCGCCGGATGCTCTCCACGAGCGCCTCGAGGTCCTCGGGGTCCGCGTCCACGTCCACTTCCAGCGAGACCGCGTGCTCGTCGCCGGACTCGGCCTCTCCGCCGGTCTCCGCGGTCGCCTCCGCGACGCCGCCGAGTTCCTCCACCAGCGCTTCGACGTCCGACGCGTCCGCCGTCTCCACCAGCGCCTCGATTGCCTCCTCGGGCACTGCCGCGCCCTCGGGTTCTGCCGTCTCTGCGGCTTCTTCGCCGGACTCGTCGCTGGCTTCGCCCTCCTCGCTGGCTGCCTCACTTCCCGCTTCACCCGCTTCGCTTTCGCCGTCCTCGTCGGCTCCGGCCGGCTCCGCAGCCTCGCCGTCTGCTGACTCCTCGCTCTCGGCCGGCTCCTCGTCGCCGGCTTCCGCTTCTGACTCGCCCGCTTCACCGCCGACCGAAATCGTGACGCCGGGGTCGGCGCCGACTTCGACGGTCACCGTCTCGCCGTCCTCGGAGACCTCCACGTCGGGCTCCGGTTCGCCGCCGTCGGGCTGGAGGTCCGCGTCGGCGTCGCCGCCCACGTCGACGTCTTCGACGTCCACGTCTCCGTCGACGGAGATCTCCACGTCGTCGTCGCCGACCGCGATGTGGAGGTTCGTGCCGTCGTCCAACGCCAGCTCGACCTCCGGCGGGAGCGGCGCTTCCGCGCCCGCTCCGGGCGCAGGCGCTTCCTCCTCGCCGTCGCCGCTCTCCTCGGGTTCGACGCCGCGGCTCGCCTCGCGCGCGACGTCCTCCACGGACTCGACCGCGGACTCTGCCGGCGCCGCCGGCTCCTCCGCGACTTCTTCGACGGCCGACTCCGCGGCCTCCACGTCCGCCGGGACGGACTCGCGGGCCGCCGGTTCGGCTGTCGCTTCGCCGTCCGCGACCGCTTCGACCGCGGACTCCGCGGCTTCGCCTCCCGTTTCCGCGACTTCTTCGACGGCTGACTCGGCCTCTTCGAGCGCCGCCTCGTCGGCGCCGCCCGCGGTCGTCTCGCTGGTCGCCGCTTCCGCGGCCGACTCGATGCGCTCGCGCGCTCGCTCGGCGGCGGATTCCACGTCGGCGGCGGCGTCCTCGATTGCCGCGGCCGCGTCCTCGACGGACTCGCCGGCTTCGTCCGCGCGCTCGGCCGCCTCGCGGGCGTCCGCCGCCGCGGCCGCCGCGGCTTCTCTCGCGGCTTCCGCGCGTTCCGCGGTCGCGTCGACCGTCTCCGCGGCGGACTCGGCCTCCGTGGCGACGCGGCCGACCGCCGCGCCGGCTTCACTGGACTCCCCGCCGCTCGCGGGCCGTTCGTCCTCGGGGAGGCGGTAGCGGCCCTCGTCGTCGCGGTCCAGCAGGTCCGCCCACTCGTAGAGGTCCAGCAGCGTGGTGATGCCGCTGCGCACGCGGCTCGCCTCCGGGTCGTGGCCCGTGACGGCGGCCACGAGCGGCACGAGTTCGTCCGCCGTGCTGGGGTTCCCGCGGACGACGCCGCGGACGTCCTCCGTGACCGGCCAGTCCGCGAGCAGCTCGCGGGCGCGGCCGCTCGCGCGCTCCTCGTCGTCGACCGCGAGCGCGCCGGCCAGCGCCTGCCCGCGCTCGGTCAGCCGGTGCTTCTGGCCGTCCTCGGCGAGCACGCCGACGTCCTCGAGGAACCGCGTCTGCCGGCCGACCGCGTCGCTGATGCCGGTCGCGTCCTCGACGGCCGTCGTGTATCTGGGTTCGGCCGCCGCGCCCACGGCGTCCCAGCCGGCGATGACCTCCCGGAGGGTGTCGAGGCTCACGCCCTTCGGTACGTGGTGTGTCGCCATCACCGGACGTGGAACGCGAGTCACAAAAAGTCGACTGGCCGTCAGAGCCGCCACGCTGCCGTTCGAGCGCGTCCCTCTCCCCCGTGGCCGCCGCGACGGACGGGCAGTGTTCAGATAAGGATCGAAAGGTGAGGCGGTGTGTTTTCAGGTGTCCATGCCAGAAAACGACCGCCTCAGCGGTTGTTTAGACCAGATC
>NZ_WPCF01000048.1 GCF_009741975.1 Halobacterium sp. CBA1126
CGTCGCGTTCGGCGTCTTCGAGTGCTGGCGCCGCTACCGCGCGGACTGGGGGGCGCGTCGGGCGAGCGGGCGCGGCGCTCTCGTGGCTGGGTCTCGCGCTCCTGACGGTCGCGGCGCTCCTCCAGCAGGCGCTGGCGGGCCTCGTCGCGGTGTTCGCGGTGGCGCCCGTCGCGGTCGGCGGCGCGCTCGCGCTCTGGGCCGGGTCGGCGTTCCTCGCCGTCGTCTTCCGCCGCGCGGGCGTCGCGGGGCGCGTCGGCGGGGCCGCGTTCGTCCTCGCGCTCCCGGCGAGCGCCGTCCTGAACGTCGTCCTCGGCTCGGCCAATCTCGGTCTCGCGCCGGGTTCGCTGTCCGTGGGCGTCGGCCTCTACGGCGTCGCGTGGGTCGCGCTCGCCGTTCGCCTCTCGCGGACGAGTGAGTCGGCGGCTCGCGCGCCTCGGACGACCGCCGAGGCGGGCCGCGAGTCGGTCGTCGAGAGTCCGGAGCGCGTCGTCGCGGCCGCAGTCGGTCTCGCTGTCGGCGTGCTGGCCGCAGCCGGCGTCCTGCCGTTCGGCGTCCCGGGCGGGACGCCGTTCACCGGCGAGACCGCACTCCTCGACGCGATTCACGCGACCCTCGGCGTCGCGGGCGTTCTCGCCGCCGTCGCCGGGACCCGGTACGCAGCGTGGTACGACCGCCTCGGCGGTGTGGCGTTCCTCGCGCTCGCCGCGCTCCCGTTCTTCCCCGGCAGGACGCCGTTCGGACTTGCCTTCGTCGACCTCGTCGTCTACGTCCCCGCCGCCGTGGTGACCCTCGGGGTCGCGGCCGCCGCAGCCGGTGGCGACTCACCGCTCCAGTTGTCGGACGCGGACGAAAGCGTACGCGACGGCAGCGAGGAGACCGACGGTGAAAATGGCCGCGCCGACCGGGGGCGCTGAGCCGCCGTACCCGCCGAGGTGCTCCCCGCCGACGAACGTCGGTGCGGGAGCGAGCACTCGCTGCGCGACCACGCCGACGACCGCGAACGCGGCGACGGCGCTCAGCGCGCGTTCCAGTACGCGCTCCAGTTCGTCGCGGTCCGCGTCACCCGAGACGATGACGAGCGGGTCGCCAGCGGGCGCGTAGACGGCGGTCTCGCAGCCGCTCTCGTCGTCCACCGCGTCCACCGACGTCACGACGTCCGCGGCCTGGAGGTTGTCGAGGTGGTAGTGGACGTTCTGCGGGCTGGTGTCGGTCACCTCGGCCAGCGTCGCGACCGTCGCCGGCGACTCGCGGAGGCGGTCGAGGATGGCGCGCGCTGTCTCGGAGGACAGCGCGTCCACGGCCGCGCCGTCGTCCGCGCTCAGGTCGACGACCCGCGGCCCAACGTCCGCGTGGGCGTCCTGTGGCGGGAACATTCACGGGCACCCACGGCGGCCCGAGACGTAACTCTGTCGCCGGCGACGGCGCACCCAAGCGCTTACGCCGCCGCTGTCCGCACGTCCACGCATGGCCGCCGACCTCCACGAGAAGATGGACCGCTACGAGGGGTTGCTCGCGGACGCCCTCGACGAGGCCGAAGCCGTCCCGCCCGCGGACACGCCGCTGGGCGAGGCCGCCGCCGAGTACGAGGAGATGGCGCAGTCGTACCTCGACGACGGCCGGCACTTCCGCGAGCACGACGACCCCGTGAACGCCCTCGCCGCGTTCTCCTACGGGCACGCGTGGCTGGACGCGGGCGCCCGCATCGGCCTCTTCGACGTGCCCGAGACCGGCCACCTGTTCACTGTCTGACGGGCCGAGAGCCGGCACGCCGCGCGGTCTCGGGTAGTTTTACGGCACTGGGCCGCCTCCGCGCAATCGATGGAGGCCGCGCTCTGGTACGTGTTGACGGGGACGCGCGGCGGCCCGAACCGCGTCCGTCTGCTGCGGGCGGTCGCGGACCGCCCGCGGAACGCGAACCAGCTCGCGGAGGAGTTGGACCTCGACTACAAGACGGTCCGTCACCACCTCGACGTGCTCGTCGAGAACGGCATCGTCGAGTCCAGCGGCGACGACTACGGCGCCGTCTACCTGCCGACGGAGGCGGCCCGGGACAACTGGGACACCATCGAGGAGATCATCGAGGAGGTCGAATAATGTGCGACTCGCGGCGAATGCCGGCCGAATTTGGGAAAGCGTATAACTATCGGTCCTGCCAACGGTGGTGTAGATGACCGTCTGGGCGGACGTGACGCGAGCGGCGATGGCGTTCAACGTCCTCGCGCTGCTCGCGCTCTGCAGCGTGTGGGCCAGCAACTACCGGCAGATACACTCCAAGCACGCCCTCGGTCTCCTCCTGTTCGGGCTGCTGCTGCTCGGCGAGAACGCCCTCGGGCTCTACTACTTCGTGATGCACGCGAAGCTGACGGCGTGGTTCAGCGGACTGCCGTCGGCGTCCGCGACCGCGATGCTGGCGCTGCGACTGCTCGAAACCGCCGCCGTCGCCTTCCTGCTGTGGGTGACCTGGGACTGAGTGGGGTTCGGCCACCAGCCATTTTTCGAGCGGCGGTGTACGTTCACCCGGATATGAAACACGACGAGTTCGTCGGCGCGGTCCAGAACCGCGCCGAACTGGCCTCCCGTGGCGAAGCGATTCGGGCGACCCGCGCCACGCTCACGACGCTCGGCGAGCGACTGCAGGCGGGCGAAGCGTCGGACCTCGCCGGCCCGCTCCCGATGGAGATCGACGTCTTTCTCCACCAGGCCGACTCCGGGCAGATCTTCGACTACGACGAGTTCGTCCAGCGGGTGTCCGAGCGCGCGAGCGCCGACGTCTCGGACGCTACCTACTACGCGCAGGTCGTGCTGGACGTCGTCGACGAGTCGGTGCCCGAGAGCGAGCTCCAGGACGTTACGGCCCAGCTCCCCGACGACTACGACGCCCTCTTCGAGTTAGTCGGGACCGACGACTACTACTGAGCGACGCCGGGCCTCAACCTTTTTCCCCGCAGCCGTTCCAGAGGGCACCATGGCGCACGAGGCGTACGTGCAGTTGGTCTGTCCTGAATGTCAAAAGCAGTGGGAGAGCACGCCGTCCGAGCTGCCCACCCACGACGCGAACTTCAGCTGTCCGAACTGTCACGCCACGCGGCGGACGGCCGAGTTCATGCGAACCGACCGCGACCTCGAGAACCTGAAGCGACTGCAGTAACTCAGACCGCGGACCGGGCGCCACACGCCTCGCAGTGGAGCCGTTCGGCGCCGTCTTCCGTTTCGAGGTTCGTGTCCGGCAGCCCGCACTCGGGGCACGTGACGTACGTGTCGACGTAGTCGTCGAGGACGTCCTCGACGCGGCGCTGGCGGAACTCGCCCGTGAGTCGGGCGCGCCCGCTCTCGTCGATCTGAGCGCTCGTCCCGAGCTCGTTCTGGATGAACTTCAGCACGTGCTCTTCCTCGCGGCCGAGCCGATCGAGGGTGTCCTGGAAGTTCTCGTACACCGTGACGTTGCCCTCCTCGCGGACGTTCGGCTCCGGCACCTCGAACCGGCTCTCGCTGCCCTCGACGTCGGGCTTCTGCTGCATCGCGCGGTCGAGTTGCTCCTCGTAGTCCATACCCGGACGAAGTACCGGGCCGCACAAAAGCCTTTCAAAACCCCGGGTGGTCCCCGTTCGTCCCGTTCCCGCGAGGCCCGTGGTAACAGCTCTCAGGATAATACTATAACCCCTTACCCGTTAGAATTGGCTGCCATGAAGAAGCAGGAGCTCATCCACCTCCACGGCCTCCTCGCAGAGGTCGGGAACTACTACGAGGAGTGCGAAGCCGACCAGATTTCCCTCGACGAGTACGAGGACCTCGGCGTACGACCGACATCGATCCACAAATCGAAGACGGACCACAAAGCGGCTGTTTTCGCGCTCGCTGGCGGCATCACTTCGGCGATGGACGAACCCGAAGAGCAGGAAGCCGTCGCCGCTCAGGCCGACTAACGTATCAACACGCGGCGTCTCCTCGCGCACCAGTACCCCCCAGCGACAGCGTTAGGCGTCCTCTACCGTCTCACTGTCCGCTTCCTCGTCCCCGTCGACTTCCTCTTCGACGCTCAGTACCTCCAGCGGGATGTTCTCCAGCCGCTGTCCGATCTCCTTGCGGGCGATGCGCGAGGCGTGTTCCGTGCGCTCGACGTTGAACACGCTCATCTCCAGTTCGAGCGCGACGAGGCTCTCGTCGGCCGCGACGAACGCCGGGTCGAGGCCCTCGCCGCAGTGCGGGCACGTCCGCTCGCCCATGCTGATCTCGACGTAGTTGAGGTCGGGGTTCAACAGCTCGCCGGTCTTCGAGATGGCGATGCGCACCGCCTCCTCGGGGGTCTCGACGTCGTAGACGGGGACCGCGGCCTCGACCACCACCCTACAGTCCATGGCTATGTGACTCGTTCGCACGCTACGTAGAAGAACTTTGGCCCGGAACCGAACCCGTCTTCCCCGAGCGCGACCAAGCCCGCCCGAGATGGAGCGCGGCGCCATTCCGACCGACGAAGTCGCCGGCGCGGTCGACGTGCAGGCAACCCTCGAGAGCGGGCAGACGTACCTCTGGTGGCGGCCGGACGGCGCGACCTACGAGACCGACGGCGCCTACGGCGGCGACGCGTGGTACCGCACCGTCGTCGAGGGCGAGGTCGTGGAAGTCCGCCAGACCGACGCCGCCGTCGAGTGGCGGTCGACGACCGACGCTGACCCGCTCGTCCGCGACCTGCTCGGCCTCCGCGACGACCTCCACGAGATCCGCGCCGCCGCCACCGGCGACGACCTCACGGCGGCCGCGTGGGACGCCTACGACGGCCTCCGCATCGTCCGCGACCCCTTCTTCGGCTGCCTCATCTCGTTCATCTGCTCGGCGCAGATGCGCGTCGAACGCATCTTCGGGATGCAGGAAGCCCTCCGGGAGACGTACGGCGAGCCGGTCGAGTACGACGGCGAGACCGTCCACGCCTTCCCCGAACCCGAGGCGCTGGCGGCCGCCACCGAGGAGGACCTCCGCGACCTGAAGCTCGGCTACCGCGCGCCGTACGTCCAGCGCACCGCCGAGATGGTCGCCAGCGGCGAACTCACCCGGCGCGACGTGGAGGGCCGCGCGTACGAACTCGCACGCGAGTCGCTCACGGGGTTCGTCGGCGTCGGCGACAAGGTCGCGGACTGCGTGCTCCTGTTCTCGCTGGGCTACCTCGAGGCCGTCCCGCTGGACACGTGGATTCGCTCGGCCGTCGAGGACCACTACCCGGACTGCGACCGCGGCAACTACGCCGACACCTCCCGGGCGATTCGGAAGCAACTCGGCCCGTACGCCGGCTACACGCAGACCTACCTCTTCCACTACCTCCGGTCGGGCGGCGACGAGTGAGCGCGCGTAGCTTTTTGGCGGTCGCCGACCCAGTACGAGCCATGAGCGAGCGGACTCGCGCACGCGTGCTGGTCTCCGGGAAGGTGCAGGGCGTCTACTTCCGCGCGAACACGCGGGAACAGGCCCGCGAGCGCGGCGTCGACGGCTGGGTGCGGAACCTCCGCGACGGCCGCGTCGAAGCGGTCTTCGAGGGGCCAGAGGAGGACGTGGAGGCGATGGTAGAGTGGTGCCACGAGGGGAGCCCCGCCGCGGACGTCGAAGCCGTCGACGCCGAGTTCGGCGACCCCGAGGGCGAAGACGGCTTCCGGATTCGACGGTGACACCGGACGCGGAGTTTTTACGGCGGTCCCGGTCGAACCACCGGACATGATTACCAGCGAGCGGATGGCCGCCGTCGACCGGAACGCGGCGGCCGTCGGCGTGCCGCGCAAACAGCTGATGGAGTCCAGCGGGAACGCCGTCGCGCGGGCCGTCCGCGAGACCGCCGACGCGGGCGCGACCGTCGCCGTCGTCGCCGGCCGCGGGAACAACGGCGGCGACGCGTTCGTCGCCGCGCGATTCCTCAGCGACTACGACGTGACCGTCCACCTGCTCGGGCGACCCGAAACCATCGGGACGGCCATTAGCCGGGAGAACTGGGACGCCCTCCAGCAGGCCGAACTCCCGACGGCGGTCGTGAAAGACTCGGAGTCACTGGACCTCGGCGACCCGGACGTCGTCGTGGACGCCGTCCTCGGCACCGGCGTCTCGGGCGCCCCGCGCGAGCCGGAAGCCACCGCAATCGAAGCCGTCAACGACGCCGACGCGACGGTCGTCGCCGTGGACGTGCCGTCCGGGATGGACGCTGACACGGGCGAGACGCCGGGCGTCGCCGTCGACGCCGACCGCGTCGTGACGTTCCACGACGTGAAGCCCGCGCTCGCGGACCGGGGGGACGTGACGGTCGCGGACATCGGCATCCCGGAGGCCGCCGAACTGTTCGTCGGGCCCGGGGACCTCCTGCAGCTCGACCGCGACCCGCAGGCCCACAAGGGCGACTTCGGGCGCGTGCTCGTCGTCGGCGGCGGCCCCTACACCGGCGCACCGGCGTTGAGCGCGCAGGCCGCTCTCCGAGCGGGCGCGGACCTCGCGTACCTCGCCGTCCCGGACACCATCGCCGAGACCGTGCAGGGGTACAGCGAGAACCTCATCGTGGACTCCTACGTCGGCACGCGCCTCCTCCCCGAGCACGTCGACGAGGTGCTCGACCGCGCCGCCGAGGTCGACGTGGTGGTCTTGGGGCCGGGGCTCGGGGACTCCGGTGACACGCTGGCCGCCGTCCGGCAGTTCCTCGCTGCCTACGACGGGAAGGCGGTCGTCGACGCGGACGCACTCCAGGTCGTCCCCGACGTCGACACGGACGCCGACCTCGTCTGTACGCCCCACCAGGGCGAACTCCGGAAGATGGGGGGGCCGGGCGCGGCCGACCGAGGGGAGGCCGCGGAATCCGCGAGCGGCGACTCGGGAGCCGTGAGCAGCGAAGACGACTGGCGGGAGCGCGCGGACGCCGTCGAAGCGTTCGCCGCCGACCTCGGGCACGCGGTCCTCGTGAAGGGCGCCTACGACGTGGTCTCGGACGGCGAGACGACCCGCGTGAACCGCACCGGCAACCCCGGAATGACCGTCGGCGGCACCGGCGACGTGCTCGCGGGCGCGACGGCCGCGCTGTTCTCGACGCTCGACGCCGTCCCCGCCGCGAGCGTCGGCGCGTACGCGAACGGCGACGCCGGCGACCGAGTGGTCGACGAGCACGGGTACGGCCTGCTCGCCACGGACCTGCTGGACGCGCTGCCCGCCGCGCTGTGGGGTGACGGCGATGAGTAGCGACGACCCGGATGCTGCCGACGACCTCACGCACACGACCGACGATGGCGACGTGCAGATGGTCGACGTCGGGGACAAGCCCGACACGGCGCGGCGGGCGGTCGCGCGCGGCGAGATTCGCCTCGCGGAGTCGACGGCCGCAGCGATTCGCGGCGACGAAATCGGGAAGGGCGACGTGCTCGCGACGGCCCGCGTGGGCGCGGTACAGGCGGTCAAGCACACGTGGGAGACGATTCCGATGTGCCACCAGATCCCGATCACGAACGTCGAGACGGACTTCGACGTGCGCGAGGACCGCGTCGTCCTCGAGGTCGCCGTCGAGACCACCGGGAAGACCGGCTGCGAGATGGAGGCCCTCGAAGGCGTGACGACCGGGCTGAACGTCGTCTGGGATATGGTGAAGGCCGCAGAGAAAGACGACGACGGGCAGTACCCCGGCACCGCTATCGAGGGCGTGGAAGTCGTGCGGAAGGAGAAGCGGGAGCTCTAGGCTTCCGCGACGAGGTCGCTGGCCTTCGCGCGGGACTTCTCGACGACCGGGGGGAGCGCCTCGAAGTCGACGACGACCTGTTCGTCGCCGTAGTCGACGTCGCGGACGTACGCGTGGTCGTGGACCCACGACACCACGCTCATCGTGTCGTCGGTCATCGGGAGCACGAGCGTCTCCCGCTCCCGCGGCGGGAGTTCCGCGTCGATGCGCTCGCGGAGCTCGTCGACGTTGATTCCCTCCTTCCCGCTGACGGCGACGGGGTTCGGCGCGAGCGCGGACAGCGCCTCCTGTTTCTCCGCGAGCTCGTCCTCGTCGACCTTGTCCACCTTGTTGAACACGGTGACGATGGGCGCCTCGTTGCGCTCGTAGAGCGTGTCGTGGCTCGTCACGAGCTTCTCGCGGATCTCGTCGACGGACTCGCTGGCGTCCACCACGAGCAACACGAGGTCCGCCTGGTAGACGGACTCGAGCGTGGACTTGAACGACTCCACGAGCCAGTGCGGGAGGTCGCTGATGAACCCGACCGTGTCCGTCAACAGGACGTCCCGGCGGTCCATCTCCAGCCGTCGCGTGGTCGTCCCGAGCGTCGTGAACAGCTGGTTCTCGGACTCCGCGGTGGTGTCGAGGTCGGGGTGGAGCTCCTCGTTCTCGTCGACGTCGAGGTCGTCCGCGAGCCGGCGCAGCAGCGTCGACTTCCCGGCGTTCGTGTACCCCGCCAGCGCCACCAGCTCGAACCCGGACTCGCGGCGCGTCTCGCGGCGCTGCTGTTCGGTCTTCTCGATGCTCTCGAGCTCGTCCCGGATGCGGCTGATCTGGGCCTTGATGTCCTGCTCGCGGCTCTCGTCGTACTCCCCGAGGCCCATGAACCCGGGGCGTTCGTCGCGCTTCGCGAGGCTGGTCTTCGCCTCCGCGCGCGGCAGCTCGTAGCGGAGCTCCGCGAGCTCGACCTGCAGCTGGGCCTTCCGGGTGCGGGCGCGCTGCCCGAAGATGTCGAGGATGAGCCGGAAGCGGTCCACGACCTCCGTGTTCTCGGGCAGCCGCTGGCCGAGGTTGTACGTCTGGTAGGGGCCGAGCCGGTTGTCGAAGACCACGCGCTCGGCGTCCGTCTCCGCGACGACCGCCGCGAGCTCCTCGACTTTCCCCTCGCCGAGCTGGAGCGCGGGGTCGGCCGTGCGGGTCTGGGTCACCTCGCCGCCGACCTCGTAGCCGGCGGCGCGAACGAGCTCCCTGATTTCGGCGGTGTCGGCGTCGCCGTCGTCGACGCGCTTCGCGACAACCGCCGTCTTCGTCGTTGTTCCGGTCACTTGCCCTACAGTAGGCGTCCGTGCTACTTAAGCTCCGGGCGCGACTGCCGCCGTCGCGTCTGACAAAAGAGACTTACCGGTCCCTCGCCGACGAGCAACCATGGCGGACATCAACCTCACCTCGCTCGGACTCGAGTTCGGGGGTGGCGCCGGCATCGGCGCCGTCGTCGGGTTCGCGGCGAAGAAGGTCGCGAAGCTCATCGCGGTGCTCGTCGGCCTCGAGCTCGCGCTGTTCAAGTTCCTCGAATCCCGCGGCATCATCACCGTCGACTGGGACCGCCTCACCGGCGGCTTCTTCGACATCACGCAGGCCGCGAACGGCGCCGCGCCGCCGTCGTGGGTGAACACCATCCTCTCGACGCTGTCGGTCAGCGCCGGCTTCACCGGCGGCTTCCTCGTCGGCTTCAAGAAGGGGTAGCTCGCCGCGACCGCTCAGCGCGTCCCGAGTTCGTCTTTCTCCTTGACGACCGTCGTCTCGCCCTCGCCGTCCGAGACCTCGTTGACGAGGTCGTAGAAGTCGTTCTGCATCCCCGCGGGGAACGTCAGCACGCCCACCCACGAGCCGTCGGCCTGCCACTCCTCGCGGTCGAGCTCGCCGAACTCCCGAATCTTGGCCTGCCCGCTGCCCGCGTAGTCCGGCGGCAGGTTGACCGCGACGGTCACCTCCTCGAAGCGAATCGGAATCACGGGCCGGAGCGCGTCCAGCGCGTCGTCGACCTGGCTCTCGGCGGGCTCCATCGGGTCGACCGTGAACCCGGCCTCCTCGAGCGCGCTCTCGATGCGCTCGGGCGGGTGGGGCGCGTTGTCCATCTGGGGGTTGACGGCGTTCCGCGTGATGATGTTCACGAGCTTCCGGCGCTTCTGCTCCTGCATCTCCTCGCGCTGCTCGGCCGTGATCTGGATCTCCCCGCGCTCGATGACCTCGGGGATGATCTCCATCGGCTCGGTCGTCCCGAACACCTCTTCGAGGTCCTCCTCGGCGGGTCGGTCGCCGCGGGAGGCGTTCTCGAAGACGTCGCGGGCGGCGATGACGTCCTCGAGGTCGCCCTCGAACTCGCCGCGTTTCATCGCGAGCGCGGCGTCCGGGTCCACGAGCACTTCGAAGCGTTCCCCGTGCGTCTCGAGGCGCGCGGTCACCGCCTCGTCGAGTGATATCATGGGTGTGACTTCGGCGGGTGTACTTAAAAGAGCTTTTCCCGCCGGGCGGAACTACTCGCCGCTCGCGTCGCCGCCCGCACCGTCGGCGGTATCGCCGCCCTCGCCGAGCAGGTCGTGTTCCGCGAGGTACTCCCGAATCTCGTCGTCCGACAGCTCGATGAACGCGCCCGTCTCCGCGTCGATGGTCGCGACGCCGACGCCCTCCGGCTGCAGGGAGTCCCGGATCTCGCCGAGCGCGCGGAGCGCGAGCTCGACGCCCTCGTCGAGGGGCAGCGACTCGTCGTAGTGCTCCTCGAGGTAGTTCTGGACCGTCGAGCGGTCCTCGCCGATGGCGATGGCCTTCCACTCGTACGGCGTCCCCGACGGGTCGGTCTCGAAGAGGCGGGGCTCGCCGTTCGTGACGCCGCCGATGAGGAGGGCGACGCCGAACGGGCGCGCGCCGCCGACCTGCGTGTACTGCTGGATGTGGTCGGTGATGTCCTTCGTCAGCGTCTCCACGCCGATGGGCTGGTCGTAGCGCAGCCGCTCGACCTGCGCGTCCCGGCGCGCGAAGTCGATGAGCTGGCGGGCGTCCGCGACGTGGCCCGCGCTCGCGATGCCGACGTGGTCGTCTGCCTTGTGTATCTTCTCGACGGACGCCTCCTCCATCAGCGGCGAGCTGATGCGCTTGTCCACGAGGAGGACGACGCCGCCGTCGGTGCGCACGCCGATGCTGGGCGTCCCCCGCTTGACGGCCTCGCGGGCGTACTCCACCTGGTAGAGGCGGCCGTCCGGCGAGAAGATCGTGATACCGCGGTCGTAGGCCTGCTGTTGGTTCTGTCCTTGCATGGGTTAGCAGTCGAGGTCCGTCGCGCCCACGAACCCGTTCTCGCCGTCGACGTCGACGAGGTCGCCCCGTCGGACCGCCCGACAGCTGTCGTCCGCGAACGCGACGCTGGCTTCGGCTGCGGGTTCGCCCGGCCGTCCTAAATACTTTTCTTCGGCAGCCCGTATCGTGCCCGAGACCCCGCGTACCGCCACCCTGACGGGGTCGCCGCGCACCGCGTCGACGCACGCCAGCGCCGCCCGGCCGCGCTCGACCTCGCCGTGGCGCACGCGCACCAGCGCCTCCCCGCTGCCGTCCGCGAACGAGAACTGGAGCACGCGCAGGTCGGCGTCCGCGCTCCCCGCGTCCCCGTAGAGGTTCTGCGCCGCGAACCAGACGCTGCGCTGGAAGTCCCCCTGCGAGACGTCCGCGTCGGGCCACGCCTCCAGTTCGACGGCGAGGTACCGCCACCGCGGCCGGAGGTGCTTCGGGAGGTGTTTCACAGTCGCTCGGCGACGAGCACGCCGACCTGCTCGTGGACCATCTCAACGGCCGTGAGCGCGTACCCCTCGTCCGTGAACGCGTCCGCGAGCTCGCCGACCGTCGCCGGGTCGTCGACCTCCGGGCTGTAGAACGGCTCCTCGGGGTTCGGTTCGCCGAAGAACATCACGTCGCCGAGCACGACCTTCCGCGGGCCGAGGCCGGCGATGACCGAGATGGCCTCGCGCTTCTCCTCGTTGCTGAGGTGGTGCATCGCGAAGTTCGAGGTCACGACGTCGACGTCGCCGTCGTAGTTCGGCTCGCGGAACCGGCCCTGTCCGAACTCCACGTTGTCGAGGCCGCGCTCGTCGGCCTTGCGTCGCGCCTCGTCCATCATCCCCTCGCTGATGTCGCGGCCGACGACGCGGTCCGCTTTCTCGGCGAGCCCGAGCGCGATGGCGCCCGTCCCGCAGCCCAGGTCGAGGACGGTGTCGTCGGGCTCGGGGCTGGCGTGTTCGAGGACGAGCGCGACGCACTCGTTGTACTCCGGGGACTTCTCGTCGTCGTAGTCGGCCGCGATCTCGTCGAAGCGCGCGGCGTGCTCGTCAACTGTCTTCTTCATACCTGCCGCGTTCGACCCCCGTGGTGATGAACTCCTCGGACGTGCGGTGGCGGTTGCGCTCCGCGAGTTCGCCCCACGCTTCGAGCCCCGCGCGAACCCGGTCGCGGTCGAACCCGATTTCCTCCCCGACGGCGAGCAGCTCCCGGGGCGCGCGCAGTTCGAGGTGGGAGTCGGGGTCGGCGCTGACGACGAACGGCGCGTCGTAGTGGTCGACCAGTTCGCGGAGCTTCCGGAGTCCGCGCAGCGCCTGCACGCGCTCGCCGCCGCTCGCGCGCAGCACCCGCGAGAAGTCGAACTCCACGTGGACCGCGTTCCGCTTCGCGGCCTTCACGACGACGTGGTTGACGTCGCCGCTGCCCCGCATCGGGCCGGCGAGCACGTCCGCCCGCGGTGACTCCGCGACGAACCGGTTCAGCTCGGGCGTGCCGCCGCGGACCACCAACATGGTCGCCTCACTGCGCAGGCCCGCGATGGCGCCGCTGGCCTGCGGGACGTCCGCCGCGTCGAGCTCCACGCCGTCCACGACGTCGACGCCGTACTCGTCGGCGACCGCGTCGCGGTCGACGTCCGGCCGGGCGTCCGACCGGCTCCGCACGACGACGCCGTCGTAGCCGGCGCTGGCGGCCGTCGCGGCGAACCGCGCGACGGTGCTGTCGCCGTCCGGGTGGGCGTGAACGGCCTCGTACACGACAGTTCGTTCGTCGCCGCCCCCTAAAAACGCGTGCGTTCGCGGCGCGACTACGACAGCGCTTCGCGGGCGTTCTCGACGGCGGCGTCCTTCTTCGCGGGGTAGGCTTCGACCTTCGCGCGCAGCGCGATGCCGTCGCCCAGCTTCGCGTCCCCGAGGAACGCCTCCTGTTTGTCGAGGTGGACGAACAGCGAGCAGTTGTCGTCGACGCGCTGGTCGAGCTCCTCGCGGATGCGGTCGATGTCCGCGCCGTCACGGAGCTGGCCGAGGACGTGGCGCATCTCGTCGGCGCGCTCGACGCGCGCCGAGAGGACGACGATGCGGTCGCCGAGGTGGCCCTCGCTCTCGGCGCGCTCGAGTTCGACGTCCTCGGGGAGGAAGTGACGGAGGGCGTCCGCGACGCGGACCTCGTCCTCCGTGCCGTAGCAGAACGCCCGGAGGTCGACGTAGTGGAACGGAACCTCGCTCATTACGCCGGCGTAGGTCGGCCGGCGGTAAAAGCGTCGCTACTGCGGACCGGTCGGGTCCGGGAGGTACGTCGCCGCGACCTCCGCGACGCGCTTCGCGCCGTTCTCGCGGGGTTCGGGCGCCTCCACGTCGTCGAGGAGCGCTTCGACGCCGGCGACCGACTCCGCGGCGTAGAAGCCGGGCGTGTCGGCGAGGGCGTCGACGACGCCGCGCTGTTCGGAGGTCGCCGGCAGCACGACGCAGGGCGTCCCGGCGACGGCGGCCTCCATCACCGTGGAGTAGCCGCTGCAGACGACGAGGTTCGCGCCCGCGACGAACGGCTGGAGGGACTCCTGTAGCTCCCAGTCGTCGCCGCCGACCAGCGTCACGTCCCGGTCGCGGGCCTCGAGGGCGTCCGCGAGCCGGTCGGGGTCGACGCTGAACTCGCTCGGCACGACGAGCACGTCGACGTCTTCCGGGGGTGCGTCGTCCACGGGCGCCATCGGCGGCACGTCGTCGGCGCCCGGAATCGAGGGGTCGCCGCGCCACACCTTCGGCACGAGGAACTGCTCGGCGCCGCGGCCCGCGATGCCGTTGCGGAGCCGAGCGCCCGCTCGTTCGACGGTCGACTCGTAGAAGGCCGCGGGGTCGTGGGAGACGTAGACGTACCGCTGGCCGTGCAGGCTGGCGGCGATAGCCGCGGAGACGTCGTCGGTGACGAGGAGGTTGGGGGCTTCCTCGTCGAACCACGCGCGGTACTGCTGGATTCGGTCGTATAGCGCCGGCACGCTGTTCCGGGCGACTTCGACGAGGCTGCCGTCCTGGAGGTCCTCCACGAAGTCCACGACCGTCGGCTCGAACTCCGTGTGGCCGTTCGCCTCGACGAACTTCGTGCCGGGGCCGCCGCCCGCCAGCGCCGTCTCGTAGCCGGCCGCCTCGAGCTCCTCGAGGACTGCCAGCATCCGGGTGGCGTGGCCGGCGCCCTCGCAGTAGTGGGCGACGGCGACCTTGGGAGGCGTCCCGCTCATGTCGCGGTCACGTGTGCGTCTACGTCAGGCCGCGAGCGGTATAAAAGGCTCCGAACGGCCCCGTCACGCGCGAACGCCGAGCGCGCTGGTGGCGGCGGCGCCGACCGTCGTCGTCAGCAGGTAGCCGCCGACGCTGTGAATCGTGACGACGGCGGCGATGGTCGGCGCGCTCACCGCCGTCAGCAGCGTGAGCAGCGTGACGTTGATGGCCTCGGTGCCGCCGAGGCCGCCGGGCGTCGGGAGCACCGACCCGACTTTCCCCAGCGGAATCACGAAGAACGGGACGTACAGGGGGACCGACGCCCCCAGCGCGACGAACGTCAGCCAGAGCGCGAACGCCTGGAACGCCCAGCCGAGCGCCGAACAGCTGAGGGCGGCGACGAGCCGCTCGCGGGAGACCGCGACCCGGCCGAGCGCGTCGGCGAACCCCTCGATGCGCTCGGCGACCGTCTCCGCGTCCGGCAGGGAGACCCGGGGAATCGCCCCGACGACGCGGCTCACGACCCCCGCGACGGCGCCGCCCGCTCGGCCCCGGATGGTCGTCCGGTAGCGCCACGCGAGCGCGACGACGAGCGGGACGACGACGGCCGCGGTGATGACGCCGACCGGCAGCAGGCCGAGGTCGCCGCCGGTCCCGGTGGCGACGTAGTAGAGCGAGCCCACCGCCGCGAACGCCAGCGACGGCACGACGTTGATGGCGTCGAGGCTGGTGATGGACGCCAGACTCACCTCGTAGTCGGTGTCCGCGGTCTGCGTGAGCAGCCACGCCGTGACGGGTTCGCCGCCCGCCTGCCCGAACGGCGTGACGTGGTTCGCGAACGCGCCCGCGGCGTTCACGAGCAGCGCCGTGTGGAGCGGGACGCGGATGTCGAGCGCGCTCAGGACGTTCCACAGCGCCAGCCCCCACGAGACGTTCCACAGCAGTATCACGCCCGCGACGGCGACGAGCGTCACGGGGTCCGCGCGGCTGGCCGCCGCCCACACCTCGCGGGCGTCCACCACCCAGAACATGACCGCGAACACGACGGCTGCGCCCGCGAGCCCGGCCACCGTCGCCAGCAGGTCCTCTCGCTGCACGCCTCCGAGTGGCGGGCGACACTGAATCAATCCATCGAATCCGGCGGGGGTCCGCCGGATCGCCCCCGCGAATGGGAGGTTTTTTCTCCGACCGCGCCAACCGAGACACCGAGTACCTCCACGGAAATGCACGAGACGCCGACCCCAGCCGCCGATGGTTGACGTGCCCGCTCAGGCGGCCAACGTCGCCCGCAACCTCCGCTACCGCGGCGCCGACGCGTTCCGAGAGCTCGCGTCACTGGTGGCGTACTCGCTGCGTTCGACGACCGAACCGGACCCGGTGTTGGACGCCGACTGGGACGCTCTCGTCGTGTTGGACGCGTGCCGCGCGGACCTCTTCGCGGAAGTGGCGGCTGCCGGCCACCACGAGTTCCTCCCCGCCGAGACCGAGTCGCGGACGTCGCCCGCCAGCTCCTCCGTCGAGTGGCTGCAGTCGGTGTTCGGCGGCGCCAGCGACGCCGCGCTTGGCGAGATCGCGTACGTCACGGGCAACCCCTACTCGGCGTCGAAAGTCGACCACGACCGCTTCCACGCCGTCGAGGAGGTGTGGCGGTACGCGTGGGACGACGACCTCGGGACGATTCCGCCCCGGCCCGTGACGGACGCCGCCGTTCGCACGGGCCGCGAGACCGACGCCGACCGGCTGGTCGTCCACTACATGCAGCCGCACTTCCCGTCGGTCGTCGACCGCGAGCAGCGCAGCGCCGGCGTCGAACTGGCGGCGTTCGGCGACGACGAGATGTCCGTCTGGGACGACCTCCGGTTCGGCCGCCGCAGCGAGGCCGACGTGTGGTCGGCCTACCGCGCGAACCTCGAGTGCGTCCTCGAGGACCTCGCGCTCCTGTTCGAGAACCTGGACGCCGAGCGCGTCGCCGTCACGGCCGACCACGGCAACGCGTTCGGCGAGCGCCACGTCTACGGCCACCCGGGCGGCGTCGACCTCCCCGTCCTCCGCGAAGTCCCGTGGTTCGAGACGACCGCGACGGACACCGGCAGCCACGACCCCGACGCCGCGGACCGCGACGACACTGGTGACACCGACGTCGAAGCGCGCCTCGAAGACCTCGGTTACCGAACCTGACCATGGACGACACTACCGACTCCCCGAACCTGCTGCTGGTCGCGGTGGACTGCCTCCGACAGGACTTCCTGCACCGGGACGCCGTCGACACGCCGTTCCTCGACGCCCTCCGCGAGCGGGGGCTGGAGTGCACCGAACTGTACGCCACCGCGACGACGACCACGCCCGCGGTCGCGAGCCTGCTGACGGGCGCGTACGGCGAACGCAACGGCATCCAGTCGCTGCGCCGCGGCAGCCTCTCCGAGGACGTCGCGTCGATGCCCGAGATCCTCGGGGACGCCGGCTACCACACCGAGGCGATGGCGACCGGGCCGCTCGTCCCGGAGACCGGCCTCGACCGCGGGTTCGACCGCTACGACTGCCGGGACCGCGACGAGTCGATGTTCAGCGACTGGCGCGAGGAAGGCCTCGAGCGGCTCGGCGAGCTGCCGGAGCCGTTCGCGGCGTTCGTCCACCTCTGGGAGATCCACGAGGACGTCCACGTCCCCGCGGCGTTCGACAGCTCTGAGTACGGCGAGACGCCGTACGGCCGCGCGTTCTCCGCGCTCGACCGCGAGATCGAAGCGCTCGTCGACGCGGTGCCCGACGACACGGTGGTGGCGGTCGTCGGCGACCACGGCGAGAGCATCACCCACCGGAACAATCCGGTCCGGCTGCTCGCGAAGTCGGTACGCGACGCGGTGAAGTACTACGGCGGCGTCGACACCCGGGGCGTCGTCGAGCGCGTCAACCAGTACTGCGAGCGGTTCGGTCCCGACGTCGACGACCACTTCCTCGAGAACGGCCACGGCGAGAACGTCTTCGACTTCACCACGAACGTCCCGTTCGTGCTCGCCGGCCCGGGCGTCGAGGCGGACACCGTGGACGCGCAAGTCCGGCAGATAGACGTTCTCCCGACGCTGCTGGACGCCCTCGGCGTCGAGGCCGAGACCGACGGCGACCGCATCGAGCCCGGCGTCGAGGACCGCGTCGCGTACATGCGGGCGTGCGGCGCGTCCCTCCACCGCGAGCGCAACTGGGCGCGCGCCGTCCGCTACGCCGACGCGAAGTACGTCGAGTACCCCGAACGCGACTGGGCGCCGGGCGTCTACGACCTCTCCGAGAGCCCGCGGGAGCTCGAGCGCGTCGACGACCCGGACCTCGAAGCCGAGCTCCGCGAGCGCCTCCCGGAGCGCGGCGTCGACCCCACGGACGTCGAGATGCTGGAGATAAACGAACGGCTCGAGGACCTCGGCTACCTCTGAGGCCGCGAACCGCGGAAAACAGCCGCAGACCGTCTCGACTAGGCGTCGTCGACTTCTTCGTCCTCGCCCTCGTCGGGGTCCTCCTCGCTCTCGTCGTCCTCGGCGAGCTCGAGGTTGTCCTCGGGGACGCCGGCCTCCTGTCCGTCGTCGAAGCTGACGGTGTAGTTGGGCTCGCCGAACATCGTCTCGACGACCTGCGTGACCGTGCCCGTCTCGCCGTCGAACTCGCTGTGCTTGTCGTGGAGGACGACTTCGTCGTCTTCTTCGAAGCTCATGCCACGGAATTCCCGCGGCCGATTCAAAAGCGACCCGGTTTCCGGGCTCCGAAACCGTAACGTGCGCGACGCCCGAACGACCGGGTATGACCCCCGCTCACGCCGCTCCGGCAGCGCGCCAGAACCGCCCGCAGACACTGCAACGCGATGCCGGTCGATGACCTCTGGTACCTCGCGAGCCGCGCCGAGCAGCGCGCCGAACGCGCCTACCACGAGCTGACCGACGCCCACGAGGAGTTCGTGGAGTTCGAACGCCGCCGGTCGGTCTCCCGCGAGCGGTTCCGCACGCTCGCCGAGCGCGTCGAACGCACGGGCGCGCCGTTCGGCGCGCACACGGTCGTCTACCGGGAGAACGGCGACCTCGCGCTGGTGCGCCACGAGGACGTCGACCTCTGGGTGCTCCCCGGTGGGGGCGTCGAAGCCGGCGAGTCGTTCCGCGAGGCCGCCGAGCGCGAACTCGCCGAGGAAGCCGGCGTCGAGGCCACCTACCACGGGCTCGCGATGGTGACCGCGGTGACCATCGAGTCCGGCGGCTACTCGGCGTGGGGCGTCCTCCCGGTCTTCGAGGCGTGCGCCGACGACACCGACCTCGAAGTCAGGGACCCGGACGGCGAGATTTCGGCGGCGGCGTGGTTCGCGGAGCTCCCCGAGGACACCCGCGACCGCCGCGACCTCCAGCGCTGGCGGGAGCGCGCGCTCTCGTAGCGCTTTTCTCGGTGCTCGGCGTCCCTGCTGGCATGGACGTGCGCGTGCCGGCTGACAGCGAGCGGGCGGCCGTCGCGGACCGGCTGCTGCGGCCGGCGTACCGCGAGGCCGAAGCCCTCGATCCGGCGTTCAACGATCTCGAGGAGTCGGTGGTCGCCGCGGAGGACTGCTCGCGGTGGCTCGACGACGCCGACCGCACGATGTTCGTCGCCTACGACCCGGACCCCGTGGGCGTCGTCTCCGGCGGCGTCACGTCGTCGCCGGCGCTGTACTCGCGCGGGAAGAACTGCTACGTCGACGGCCTCTACGTCGTCCCCGAGCGCCGCCGCGAGGGCGTCGCCGGCCGGCTGCTCGACCGCATGAAGTCGTGGGGCCGAGAGCGGGACTGCGAGTACGCGACTCTCTCCGTGCACGTGGACAACCACGCCGCGATGGCGTTCTACGAGGACCACGGCTTCGAGCCGAAGTTCCGCGACCTCCGCCAGCGGCTCTGAGCCCCGCAAGAGCTTTTCCGTCGTCCGTCGAACCGCTTCGTATCCGGATTCGCCGTCCGTTCTCGGCGACCGCCGCCCCACTATGAACCTCGACAAATCGTTGGACCGCCTCGCTCGCACCGCCGGCTACGCCGCGTTCGGCGTCCTCGGCGCCGCCGTCGTCGCGCTCGCGCTC
>NZ_WPCF01000006.1 GCF_009741975.1 Halobacterium sp. CBA1126
GCCGTGCTGGACGGCGAGGTGCGGGAACGGCGCGTCGACGGCCGTCGTCGAGAAGTAGAGGCCGTGGACGTGGTTGGTGAGCTTCACGGCCACGATGGCGACGTACGTGCCGACGGCCGCCCGGCGGTAGGTGGGGTTGCGGTGGAACGACCGGCCGGTGTACGCCGAGCAGAAGTACAGCCACGCGCCCACCGTGGAGAGCCCGACGACGAGGCTGAGGTCGTACGCGACGTACTTTAGGAACCGCGAGGGAGCGACGAGGAACGCGAGCTCGAACAGCGCCCAGCCGCCGCTGCCCGCGACCACGCCCGCGAGTCCGCGGCGCGTGTCGGCGTCCGCGACCCGGAGCGCGCGCCGGAGGCCGACGGCACACCCCAGTACCGCGGCGCCGAACGCGGCGACGTACGCCAGAAAGACGAGCGATAGCGCCATCCCTTCGAAGAGGTCGCTTCACCGACTTATACGTCCGCTTTCCGGCGGGTCGCTCGGGTGTCCGGCGACGCCCGGGACCGCCACCGCTATGGGCGCGCTCGCCCAACCACGGGCCATGACCGACACGGCTGACGTCTCCCGGCGGGAGGCGTGGCTCATCGCCGCGCGCCCGCACACGCTCCCGGTCGCGGCCGCCCCCATCCTGGTCGCGGTCGGGCTCGCGGTCCGCGACGGCGTGTTCGCGCCGCTGCCCGCGTTCGCCGCGTTCGTCGGCGCCGCGCTCATCCAGATCGGCACGAACTTCGCGAACGACTACTACGACGCCGTGCAGGGCGCCGACACCGAAGACCGCGAGGGGTTCACGCGCGTCACCGCCGGCGGCCTCATCGAACCCGGCGAGGTCAAGCGCGCGATGTACCTGACGTTCGCCGCGGCCATCCTCGTCGGCACCTACCTCGTCTGGGTGGGCGGCGTCCCCATCCTCGTCGTCGGCCTCGTCAGCGTCGCCTCCGGCATCGCGTACACGGGTGGCCCGTACCCGCTGGGCTACCACGGCCTCGGCGACCTGTTCGTCTTCGTCTTCTTCGGCCTCGTCGCCGTCACGGGCGCGTACTACGTGCAGGCCGCGAGCTTCGTCGCCGGCGTCCCCGTCGGCATCCCCGCGGGCTCGGTGCCGCTCGCAGCGGTGGTCGCGAGCCTCCCTATTGCGGCTATCGCGACGAACGTCCTCGTCGTGAACAACGTCCGCGACCGCGAAGAGGACGCCACCACCGGCAAGCGCACGCTCGCAGTGCGCTTCGGCTACACGTTCTCCCGCGTCCAGTTCGCCGCGCTGCTCGTACTGGCGTACGCCGTCCCGGTGTGGTTCTTCGCGCGCACCGGCGACCCCGCGGTGTTCCTGCCGTATCTCTCCGTGCCGCTCGCCGCCCGCGTCACGAAGACGCTGTTCACGCGCACTGACGGCGACGCGCTCAACCCCGCGCTCACCCGGACGGGCCAGCTGCTCGCGCTGTACGCCATCCTGTTCGGCGCCGGCCTCGCCGTATGATTCGCCCGTTCGCGCTCGAACTCGCCCAGCCGCTCGAGACCGCCCGCGGCACCATCGACGAGCGCCGCGGCTTCCTGTTCGCTCGAGAGGGCGGCCTCGGCGAAGCGACGCCGCTCCCGGGCTGGACCGAACCCTACGAGACCTGCGAGCGAGCGCTCGACGCCGCCGACGACGCCGACAACTGGCACGACGCGCTCGACGCCTGCGAAGATGCTCCGGCCGCGCGGCACGCCGTCTCGCTCGCGCAACTCGATTCGGAAGCACGCGACGCGAACGTCTCGCTCGCCGAATACCTCGCGGAGGACTCCGCAGAGTCCGTTCCGGTGAACGCGACGGTCGGCGACGGCTCGCCCGCCGAAACGGCCGCGGAAGCTCGACGGGCCGCCGAAACGGGCTTCGAGACGGTGAAGGTGAAGGTCGGCGCGCGCTCCGTCGAAGAAGACGTCGAACGCCTCCAGAGAGTGCGCGAAACCACGGACGCGACGCTGCGCGCGGACGCGAACGGTGCGTGGACGCGCGAGCAAGCCCGCGAGGCGTTCGGCGCGTTCGCCGATATCGGCGTGGAGTACGTCGAACAGCCACTCTCCGCGGACGACCTCGCGGGACACCGCGACCTCCGCGGGGGCGGCGTGGGCGTCGCGCTCGACGAGTCGCTGACCGAGCACACACTCGCCGACGTACTCGACGCCGCCGACTACGTCGTGTTGAAGCCGATGGCGCTCGGGGGCGTCGACCGCGCGCTCGACGCCGCCAGCGACGCCCGCGAGGCCGGCGTCGAACCTGTCGTGACGACGACCGTCGACGCCGTCGTCGCGCGGACCGCCGCCGTCCACCTCGCCGCCGCGATTCCCGACGTACCGGCCTGCGGGCTCGCGACCGCCGACCGGCTCGCCGCGGACCTCGCGGCCGACCCCACGCCCGTCGAAAAACGGCCGGATTCGCGTGCCTGAATCGCCTGGTCACGGCGTCTCGCTCGCGGAGGTGGACGCGGATGCGTGACGCCGTCGCGCTCCAGACGCGCAGCAACCCCGACGCGACCGCGCTCGTGGACGCCGCGACCGACGCGTCGTGGACGTTCCGCGAGCTGGATGCCGACATCGAGGAGACGGCGGGCCGGCTCGCAGCATGTGGCGTCCAGCGCGGGGACCGCGTCGCGGTCTTGATGGCGAACCGGCCCGCGTTCGTCCGGCTCGTGTTCGCGTGCTCGCGGCTCGGCGCGGTGCTCGTGCCGCTGAACGCGCGACTCGCGCCGCCCGAACTCGAGGCACAGGTCGAGCGCGTCGGCCCCGCGCTCGTCGTCTGCGAGGACGACACCGCAAGCGTAGCCCGCGACCTCCCGGTGCCAGCGGTGAGCGTCGACGCCACAGAGGGCGTAGAGCAGTTCGGCGCGCGAACACCGGCCGGCTTCGAGCCCGCGGACCTCTCGTGGACGGACACGCGCGCCGTCATGTTCACGTCGGGGACGACGGGCGACCCGAAGGCGGTCCGGCTGACGTACGGGAACTTCGCCGCGAGCGCCGTCGCCTCGGCGTTCCGGCTCGGCGTCCTCCCCGGGGACAGCTGGCTCTGCCCGCTCTCACTGTACCACATGGGCGGGCTCTCGGTCGTCCTGCGCTCCGCACTGTACGGGACGACCGCGGTGCTCGCACGCGGGTTCGACGCCGAGGCCGCGAACGAGGCGCTCGCCAGCTACGACTGCACGGGCGTCTCGCTCGTGCCGACGATGCTCTCGCGGCTCCTCGACGCGGGCGACGTCCCCGACAGTCTGCGGTTCGCGCTCGTCGGCGGTGCGCCCACGCCGCCCGAACTCGTGGAGCGCGCGCTCGACGCGAGCGTTCCGGTCTGCCCGACGTTCGGGATGACCGAGACCACCTCGCAGGTCGCGACGCTGCACGCCAGCGAGGCGCGCGAGCGGCCGAATAGCGCGGGCCGGCCGCTGCTCGGCACCGAGGTCACAGTCGTCGGCGAGGACGGCGAGGTGCTGCCCGCGGGCGAGACGGGCGAACTCGTCGTCTCGGGGCCGACGGTCACCCCCGGCTACCTCTCGGAGGACGCGAATAGTGAGCGGTTTTGCGAGCACGGCCTCCGCACTGGCGACGTCGGCTACGTGGATTCTACGGGGTACCTCTACGTCGGCGGTCGACAAGCGGATCAGATTGTCACGGGCGGCGAGAACGTCCACCCGGAGGAGGTCGCGGACGTGCTCCGCGCGCACCCGGGCGTCGCGGACGCCGCCGTGGTCGGGCTGGCCGACGAGGAGTGGGGCGAGCGCGTCGCCGCGCTCGTCGTCCCCGACGGCGACGCCCCGAGCCGCGAGGCGCTGCGGGCGTTCTGCGACGAGCGGCTCGCGGGCTACAAGCGCCCGCGGACGATTGCGTTCGCCGACGCGTTGCCGCGGACCGCGTCCGGGACGGTCGACCGCGAGGCCGTCCGCACGCGGTTGGGCGACGAGAACTAAGTGCGGGCGGGCCGTAGCACGGGGCGTGTGTACGCTGGCATTCGCGTGGCAGGCCTACGACGACGCGCCGCTCGTGGTCGCCGCGAACCGCGACGAAGCAGTCGGCCGTCCGTCCTCGCCGCCCGCCGTCCGCGGCAGCGACCCCCGGGTGTTGATGCCGCGGGACGAGGAGGCCGGCGGGACGTGGCTCGGCGTGAACGAACACCGCGTGTTCGTCGCCGTGACCAACCGAGAGTCGGACATCGAGGGCGAGCGCTCGCGCGGACTGTTGGTCACTGACGCGCTCGAAGCGGACAACGCCGACGACGCCATCGGGACCGTCGAGCGCGAGGTCGCCGCCCGCGAGTACGCGGGGTTCAACCTCGTGGTCGCCGACCGCAACGAGTGCGTTCTGCTGGAGTGGGACGGCGTGCTGCGAACCCACGCCTTCGACCCCGGCACGCACGTCGTCGTGAACGCCGGCTACGACGACGGCACCGAGAAGTCCCGCGCCGTCCGGGACACGCTGACCGGGCACGACAGTCCCGACGCGTGGCTCGAGACAGCCCGGACCGCGCTCCGCGACCACGAGACCGGCGCGTGCGTCCACCGCGACGGCTTCGGCACGCGGTCGTCCTCGCTCGTGACGATTGGCGCGGACGACACCGTTGCCTACGAGTTCGCGGACGGCCCGCCCTGCGAGACCGACTATCGACGCGTGGACGGTCAGCTTTAAACCGCGCGCACACCCTGTGTCGTACATGAGCGCCGAAGCCACCGAGTCGGACCTCTCGGAGGACGAGCGACGCGGGCTGGAACTCGTGCGTGAGACCCGGGGCATCCACCAGAGCGAGTTCTGGAAGGAGCTCGACGTCTCCTCGCGGAAGGGCAGCCGCATCGCCTCGAAGCTCGAGGAGAAGGGGTTCGTCGAGCGCGAGGAGAGCGTCCACGAGGGCAACACCACCTACCTCATCACGCCCATCATCGACGAGCGCGAGTTGGACTTCTCGCTGCTGATGGCCGGGCAGATGCTGTCGCCGTTCGTCGGCGAGGAGGAGGTCGACGCCCAGAGCGACGCCTTCTCGCAGTGGATTATGAACCTCGCGTACGAGGACGACGTCGACGCCGAACCGGAACCCGAGATCGAACCGGACGTCGAACCCGGGAGTCCCGGCGAAGCAGAGGAACCCGACGGCGAATTCTAAGCGGGTCGCTTACTCGTCGGCGCGCCGCCCGACCACGAGCGGCACGCCGTCGTCGTCCGACGCTGTCTCCGTTCCCGTTTCTGTCGCGTACAGCGCGAGCAGTGCGTCGACAACGTCCTCGGAGACGCCGGCGCGGTCGCGGACGTCGACCCAGACGTGGTCGGGGACGCGGAGCACCCACGCGTCCGGCCGGCGTTCGACCAGCGGGTCCGCGCGCACGGCCTGCCGCCACTCGTAGACGAGGCCGTCGACCGTCCGCCCGGGGAACGTCGACAGCGTCGACTGGACGGCCGCGGCGGCCTCGCGGAGCGCCGCCTGCTCGACGTCGGTGTCGGCGGCGACGCGCGCGAGCGTCTCGTCGTCGAACGGGAGCATACCGCCACTTGCACCGCAGCGAAGAAAACACCACCTCCCGCGGCGGGAACTGTCGGCGTCAGTAGTCGAGGTCGTCGGTCGTCGCGTCGAGAACGAGCACGACGCCCGCGCCGAGGAGGGCGGCGACGAGGACGACGCCCGCGCTCGCGGCGGTCCACTCGGGGTTCGCGTCGCTGACCTGAATCGCGGGCGCGCGGAGCGCCCCGGCCATGAGGGCGACGAGGAACGTCAGGGTCGCCGCGCGGTAGTGGTCGAGTGCCCACTCGACGACGCGCGCGAACGAGAGGATGCCGACGCCGGCGCCCGCCGTGAACACGACCAGCGTCGTCACTGGGTCGACGGCCGCGCCGAAGTCCCCGCCGAGCACGGCGTCGGTGGTCGTGCTCACCGCCGACGTCATCGTGTCGTACATGCCAAGCGTGAGTAGCAGCAGCGACCCCGAGACGCCGGGGAGGACCATCGCGCAGATGGCGACGGCGCCCGCGAGGAAGACGACCGGGAGCACCTCCGGGAGCGCGCCGGTCTGGGCCTGCGCGCTCAGGACGAACGCGAGGACGAACCCGACGACGGCGGCCGCGATTCGCCCCGGGGTGTCGAGTTCGACCTCGCTGAGCAAGACGACCACGGAGGCCGCGATGAGCCCGAAGAAGAACGCGAACGTCAGGCCCGGGAAGTCCGCGATGGCGACGTGGACGACGTTCGCGACCGTCACGACGGCAGTGATGAGGCCGCCGCCGAGTATCGCGAGGAACGGCACGTCCATCTCGACGAGCGACGTCCAGAACTCCTCGCGGGCGTCGGCGCTACCCAACTGGGGAACGAGCGCGAGCAACCCCAGCGCGTCCACGGGGTCGAGGGCGGCGATGGCGCCGACGAGGCGCTCGTAGATGCCCGTGATGAGCGCGATCGTCCCCCCAGAGACGCCGGGGACGGCGTCGGCGGCGCCCATCGCGGCGCCCTTCAGGTAGACCGCCAGCCAGTCGCGGCCGGCCATTATGCGTACCGACGCCCGAGCGCGCCGGCGACCGCCGGCGCAGCGAGTGCGGCCGCCGCGCCGAACGGCGACTGGACGCTGAGCGGCCCACTACTCGAGCCGTCGGTGGTCGTGTCGGTGGTGGTCTCGTCGACGCTCACCGAGTCGGGGGACGCCAGCGACTGCGTCTCGTTGCTCGTGTCGTTCTGCTCGGCGCCCTCCGGCCGGTCGACGACGTGACGCTCGAGGTCGACTTCGGTCGCGCCCTCCTCGACGCCGAGGACCTGGCCCTCGGTGACGTCGGCGGTCGCGTTCCACTCGACGGTCGTGAGGTCCTCACCAGCCGTCGGGCCGGTGGTGAACTCGTAGTCGCCCGCGCCGCGGACCGAGGTGTTCGTGTAGCCGTTCTCCGGGCCGTACTCGCCGTAGCCGGACGTCGAGTACGGGAGCGTCATCGTGAACTCGCCGTCAGCGCCGGTCTCGGCGCGCTGCGTGTACGTGAACTGCGGCGTCTGGCCGTCCTGCGAGAGGTGGGTCATGTTCAGCGTCACCGACGCGGTCACCGTCTCGTTCGCCGGGCCGGTGCCCTCCACGGTCGCGCCCTCCACGCGCTCGAAGAGCTTCACGCCCGTGTCGTCGCTGGACCCGACGAGCCGGTAGTGCTGGAGCGCCGGCACGTACTCCTGCGGGATGCCGTTGAATCCGCCGATCTGGGCGGTAGTGTCGTTGGCGACGTATTCCTCGGCGGCGGTCATGTTGTCGAACTGCCGGACCGGGGAGCCGGACTGGTCGAAGCTGTAGAGGTCCGCACCCGTCGTCGTCTCAAGGGTGTCCTGCCAGTCGACGACGACCGGCTGGGGCTGCTGGGCGCTCCCGTGGGTCTCGTAGAGCCGCACCATCAGCGACTCGTAGTACGCCTGGTGGTTCAGCGTCGGGAGCTGGCTGAACGACCGGTAGTCCGTGATCTGGCCGTCCTCGTACTGCGAGAGGATGTTCTGCGTGTAGAACGTCCCCGTGCTGAAGTTCCGCGGGCCGTCGTAGAACACGGTCGGCGCGCCGAACTTCTGCTGCGGGGAGACCATCTGGGAGTCCACCGCGACGTACCGCGTCTTCGCGTCGTCCTCGTTGACGACCTCGAGCGCGTTCGCGGCCTCCGTCTCGTTCTGCGCGAGCAGGAAGTTCGCGGCCTGCGTGGCGTGCTGCTGGAACGGGTTCGCGACCGGGATCGTCTGGCCTTCGACGGTCATCCAGTGGCCGTAGTCCCACCACGACATCACGCCGTACGCGCCCGCGGGGTAGTCGTAGTCGTCGGTCTGGCTGTACGTCCCGTAGTAGTCCAACTGGTCGGCGTTGCCTGCACCGCCGTAGTTGCCTTGGTCGGGCGTGTGTTCCTGCATCCAATCCATCGCGTCGTCCCACACCGTCACCGCGCCGGGGCCGTTCACCGCGCCGACGGTCGTCGCCGACTGCAGCGGCACCTGCTGGCCCTGATTGTTCGTCAACCGAATCGGGCTCGGGCCGTCGCCGGTCGCGGACGCCGCCACGGGCGCTGCGATGGGCACGAGCACGACCAGCACGACGGCGACGACCGTGCCGACCTGATACCAGTCGACGTCCTCGATTTGGGAGGCCGGCTTGTCGAGGCTCACGAAGCCGAGCACGACCTTCAGCACGTACGCGTTCAGCACGACGACCGGCACGACGAGGTAGTAGTTGAACCGCACCTGCGTGAACGCCGCCGACGTGATGAACGCGCCCCAGACGACGACAAGTAGTTGTTCGGCGTCGTAGTCGCCCGTGACGGTGACCGCGAGCAAGGTGACGCCGACGATGGCGAGCGAGCCGAGCTGGCCGTCAACGCCGAGGAGGCTGCCAAGCGCGTCGCCAATACCGGGGATTGTGAATACCGCGCCGACGACGAGGATTGCGGCCGCTGCACCACCCATACGCCGTGGGTTACCGCTGCGGAAGTGCGGGCGGAGCAGAATCCACGCTGCGCCGAGGAGTGCAGTGAAGAACGCGAGGCCGTACTCGAGGAAGATAACCCCGAACATCCCGAGGCCGTAGCGGCTCGTTTGGGAGAGGAACGGCTGCGCCTCGCCGATAGTCCGGGTGGCTGCGCCCGCGCTGAACCCGACAAAGCGGAGGAGATTCCCTTGTAGCATCCCCCAGAAGTCAGGGAGCACGACGGTCGTCGCACCGAGTGCGACGACAAGAATACCGAATACGGCGAGTGGGTACGAGGTTGCGTCAAGTTCACGGTTGTCCCACTCGCGGGCGAGCCACGCGAGGAACACGGCGCCGACGCCGACCGCAATCGAGAACAGCGGCTGGAGAATAGAGAAGCTTGTTGCAGAGAATGACAGTTTCGATATCGGTACCAGCATCAAGAGCCCGGTCGTCATGGAACTGACCGCGGCGACGACCGCGACGTGATCGGGACTCGTGCCACTGTAGTAGTCGCTAGTCAGCTTCACGAGGTAGAAGACGCCAAAGATACCGACGAGAAGAACGCCTGGTGGCCACATCCACATGTAGGCCGCTGTAGCAGCGCCAGCCAGTAAGCTCCAGCCGACTACACGACGGAGGCCGGCAATATCGCGGTCAAGGAACTGCTCGTAGACCGGTTTCTCGCGTTGTGCGACGGTAAGCGCAATCATCGTCGCGAGCAGGGCCAGCGACTGGAACAGCGGCTCCGCACCGTTGTGGTCAGATGCGCCCACGAGGCTTCGCGAGAGGAAGTATCCCGGAAGGAGACCGAGAATTACTGCTGCGAAAACACCGCCAAGGCGACCACCCAGACGTTTTCCGATGAAATACGTCGGAATCGTAAGTAGAGCGCCGAAAACTGCCGGCGCGAATGCGAGTGTGAGTGCAATCGTGTTTTGTGAAGGACTTCCCAGTCCGACAAGGAGTGCTGCGGTGGCAATAATCTGGTCGAACAGTGTCCCAAACTGGCCGACGCTAGTGCCATTCGGGAAATTCGTCCAGACATCGAACGGCATCGTAGACGGCCAGTGCTGGACTGTGTACATCACTTCCCGGAAGTGATAGTACGAGTCGTTCCCGGAGAAGTACACTTCCCCGTTCCGCGTGAAATTCTCCCACGTTTGCACGCGCACCCAGAACATGAACGTGAGGACAGCTCCCAGCACGGGTACATGGTACCAGTTTTCGAGAGTGTCGAGGGCTGAGTCGGTCGTCGTGGAGGACTCCCTCGACTCCTCGTTCGTCTCGCTCATTGATGGTAGGGACTGACAGCGCGCGAATAAGCCTTGTGAAGTTGGGGAAGGTAGAAATCGTAAAGTTCGATTTAGAGATTTAATTTAATATTATTAGATAATTTAATATAAACTAATATAGATTAAATAGGAGCTACAATCCTATGTATGAGCGGTCGGATTTTATCTTAACTCCCCACAATAAGGACGACAGCCAGATTAACTTGGAGGGATAGAGATAACAAGTATTATATATTTTATATGACTCCTTTACCTCGAATACCCTAATTATGTTACATTAGAACCAGTGTAAATCTACCAATACCCACAAATTATCCAGCAGTCAATAACGGGGAACATATACGACAAATCGAAACCAACCTATATTAATATCCATCTTTCATAGAACGATAAGAAAATGTTGATGATTCAACCACCATCTAGAAGAATGATGTTAATTATATGCCTCTCCTTATGTATCCTAAATATCCTCCTAGTCGGCATACTAGCCGGAACGGGTACGCTGAAGACGGCGGAAAGAGGAGACATTCAATACACGTCAACCCAGATAAGTCCCGAGGGCGATATTACTGTCCCACCAGAGGCTGACTACCGTTACGCTATTGAGCGTCCTACTGATGCCGATGCATTCTACAATATGGTAATCCGCGTTTGGAGCGGTGGACCACTCTACAACACGTGGCAACCAGACAACGTTCAAGAATTCCACTACTTTCCAACCACTTACTACTTTTTTGCAACTATCTCTCTGTTCGGCTACGTTGTCTACAAATTCATTCTACTTGGCCTGTCGATTCTCGCGACTGGATTCGGGACATATCTCCTTCTTGATGTGGAGACCGAATACGCCGATTTCGAGCCATCGAAGAAGACGTTAATGGGCATTTCTGCCGCTTCGATCGGTTTTGCCCCGATGGTCGCGAACTTCAAAGTTGGCCAGATGACGCCGTTCGCGTATCTATGTGCCGCTGTTGCGTGGTGGTCGTATAGACGCTCATCATACACCGGAGGAGGTACAGCCATCGCGCTGGCGACACTCGTGAAGCCCTACTGGGCCGCACCTACCATGGTCTTCGCGTCGCTTAGTGACAATCGGTGGCGTGGCCTCCTCGGGTTCGGTATCACCATCCTGGCGGCGAACGCGCTATCCGTGGCGACGTTCGGATTCGACACCACTGAGGAGTATTATAGCATTATTGTAGACACACTACTTGCGTCGTCCAAGAGCGTCGGCCCAGTCACGACATGGAGTGTAGAGGCGCTCAACGTCTTCTGGTTCCTCGGGGAGTACGCGGTATTCGCTCGCCTTCTCACTATCGTCCCCGTAGTCTGGGTGTTCGTTCATTATGTCCGACGAAACAAGGCGGACATCGAGCTGTACGCGCTCTCGATTCTCCTGTTGTTCACAGCCCTCGGAAGCACGACGCTCATCGACCTCGGACTGGTGTTGGCGGCGTTCGTCGTGTTCGGTGTTCACGCATTTGGAGTCGGCGGTTGGTCGTTCGCGATTCTCGGCGGAGCATTCGTTCTCACGCACGTACACACCTACGTGATGGAAGTCGTCGTTGGATCGGGTCACGCGAACCTCGTAGGGCTGCTGGACGCACACCCAGTGCTCACGCTCCTCCAACCCGGTGTTTACGGCGTTCTCGCGTTCTACGTGCTGGCGCTCTGGTGGGCACGGCGTGCTGTATCCGGTATGCCGTACCGATAGCGTCGGTCAGCAAACGCTACCATCCTCAGGAAGCGGGAGACCGCCCTCGTCGCGTTCGATACGATAAACGATGAACGCGACGAGAGTTACGACTCCCCAGAGTCCCGGCTGGAGGACCGGAACAAGTGGGATGAGGGGTTCAAGCGGAGATAGCGCCCCCGTTCCGGTCCAAGATAAAACCGATGTGGTGTAGGGATGAACTTGAACTAGCACAAGCGACAGCAGTGGTACAGTTAGAGTTCCGTCTGACCGACGGAACTCCGACACGAACACGATTAGGTAGGCCGGGATGAGAGCGTTGAGCGCTAGAGTGTTCACTGTCGGATGGAGCACGGGGACGGCAGCACAGCCGAGCGCAAACAGCGCGCGTTCAACGTGGGATCGACGAGATCTACGCCCCAGCACGTAACCTACTAACGAGACGAGGAGGACACCGCGAAGGACGACCCGGGCCGACCCGAGAACGTGAAATGGACGAAAGACGAAAAAACTGAACTTCGAAATCGGGAGTGCATCGAGGTGCCAACCTTTCCCTTCACGGAGGACCCCGAGGTACGCCTCGTGCGCTTCAATACCGAACAGTAATACGCTCACCGCGATGACGGCAATTCCGAGAATGGCTACTCGGAGTACGCGCCGATAGTCATTCAACGCTGGAGCCATCGTGACTGCGTAGGGGGGTTTCACGACCGCCGGCAACAGTACGAAACCCAACCACCCGAATCGGCCGTCAGGGTTGCGTTCGAGAGACGCGGCCGCGAAACAGAGGCTCCCGACGAATATCCCCGTGACTTGTCCGAGCTTGATCCAAATTAGTGTCGGCGCGAACGCGAAAATACCGTAGGCGAGCAGGAGCATCTTCGCGCTCGAGAGACGGACACCGTACGCGTTGAGGAGTGTCTTAGCACCGAAAACCGCGACCACGAGAGACACGGTAACCCAAATACCAGCGGCCACCCAGAATGGCAGAAGTGCGAGTGGGATGAACGGTACAATAACGACCGGCGGATAGAGATAGGGAAATACTCCACCGGGGTGGGACGGTGCCGCGGGTCGAGAAGGTGTATAGTACAGTGACCCCCCCCCTCCAAAAAGCGCCCGGCAGCGCTGTAGTAAGCCCCGAAGTCCATGAAGTTCATCTCAAAGGATGCCCCGAGAAAGGTTGCAACCGCCACGATGACCGGATACACGAGGAAGATTGCGGCGATGGCGAATACGAGGAGCTGTTCAAACCGTGTGGTCTGAGACTGTATTTGTGACGAATACAGGGAAAGAAGCCCCGAGCGTGGCGGTTTCATCAGTACACCAGAAAATACGGAGGCGACACTTCAGTTTGACGAACGCCGTGCACCCCTCCAAGCACGGCTCACCGTGTTGGTTAGCAGCCCAGCAACGGTTTTACCACTCTCGCCCCTGACGACCGACAGGGAAATATGGCCTCGCGAACTAACCGCGACTAATGCCCCCGTCGTCCGATGTACTCTCGTCTCAGCGAGTGTGCCTCTTGTATCAGGGTGATGACCCTCACCCGGCACACGTCACCTTCGGAACTGCGGTTGACGCCGACTTCGTTCACTTCGAGACGGGCGACGAACGGGAGGAGTGTCGGGGAAATACCCACTCCGAATTCGACCGACTGAAGACCGGTCTGACGCTCTCGCGGTCCTACGATGTCGTCATCGCGGAGGGCTCCGCACCGCTTCAGACTCTCCTCGCGTATGGTCTCATAAACCCGGATGCGACGCTCGTGTTCCTCGCGGCCGACGAGACGTTCTATGAACTCGACGGCCGTCCGACCCGCTACTTGTGGCGCGCACTCGGGCCCCTGGCGAGTCGGCTACTTGACGGCGTCATCCCGATAAGCGACGACGTCGATGCGTCGATTCGCCGCTACATCCACGGCGTCCCGTCGCAGAAAGTGTATCCGCCTATCGCCGACGCCAAACACGAACAACTCCGAGTACTGACGCCCTCCTCGCCAACAGCGGAGGGCATCCACCTCCTGACCGTCGGCACTGCAAAGCCCGCGAACAACTACCCGATGCTCTGTGATGCCAGCTCGGCCCTCCGGGACCGGTGGCGCGACGGCCTTTCGCTCACGATTCTCGGTCCTGACCACCCGGATGAGCCGTACAGCACACGCCCCTGGATAAAGACACCGGGATACGTCGATATCGAGACGTTCGTCGACTTCTTCGACCGGGCAACGATGTACGTGCAACCTTCCTCTGGGGATGCATTTTCGGTCGCAGCAGCGGAGGGTATGCTGTCGGGGACGCCAACTGTCGTCACAACCGGTGTGGGGGCGCGTGAGCTCGTCGACGACTCAGTCGTCGCCGAACTCACAGCCGAATCCCTCACCGAGACGCTTAAAACGACGCTCGAACGGCCCGCAGCAGAGCGAGTCGGACTTGGTAAAACGCAACGAAAGAAGGTTATTGACGTAACGGAAGATACTCAGGCAGCGGAGTTCAGGGACGCGATAACTTCATTCCATCATGACTGATTCACAATCCACACCAAACGTCGTCCTGATTGTTCTCGACTCGGTACGGAAGGACTTCTTCGACGAACACGCGCCACGAATTCAATCCCGCGCGAACGTGTCCTTCGACCAGTGCCGAGCAGCAAGTTCGTGGAGCGTCCCAAGCCATCCGAGTTTCATGACGGGGTTGCTCCCTCACCAGCACGGCATCCACACGCATAATCGTGTCTTCACCGGTATCAGCCGAGACGATACGTTCCTCGGTGACCTCCCGAGCCACAGCGCGTACGGTGCGAGCGCAAACGTATACGCTAGCTCTACGTTCGGCTTTGATGCGATTTTTGACGATTATTCCGATATTGCTCCCCATCGGCGGTTTCCTGACGGAATGGACATGGAGAAGTTCATTCAGGAACGCGAGGAAACCGGACTTGTGCGGTACGTCGAGTTCCTCCGTCAAAGCGCCGCGCACGACCATCCTCTCCAAAGTCTCGCAAACGGCGGACTATTCAAACTGAACGACCTCCTGCGACGAGCTCCGGTCCCGAAGTTACTCGACGACGGCGCGAGCGTCGTCGCGCGGAGCGCCCGCTCGAAAGCGGCGAATGGCGACGAGCCGTTCTTCCTCTTCACGAACTTCATGGACGCGCACGGGCCGGTCCATCACGTCCGAGGATACGACCGGAGCATGCACTCGGCCCCGAACGATTGGACCTCGTTCAACTTCGACGACCAGGACATCAACGACGGGAACTGGGAGGTGTACGAGCAGGACATCGAGTATCATCGCGAACTGTACGCCACTGCTATCGATTACCTCGACCGGAAGGTGTTGGAGTTCATCGACGACGTGCGGGAGCAGACTGACGAGGAGACGATTTTCCTCATCACCGCAGACCACGGCGAGAATCTGGTCTACCCGGCGGACAATCGATGGATTGGCCACACGAGCAGTCTCACTGAGGCACTCCTCCACGTTCCGCTCTATATCGTCAACGCGCCGGATGGGATGCAGGAAACCTACACCGACCTGTTCTCACACCTCGACCTCGGAGACCTCATTATCAGCATGGTCGAGGGCGACCCGAACCCGACGTTCCGTGACCGGGTGCCAGCCGAAGTAGTCGGTATGGGCGTCGGCGGTCCCGACCCTGACGACGAAGAGTACGAGTTCTGGGATCGGATGATTCGCTGCGTATACCGCGACGATACGAAAGTCGAGTGGGACTCGCTGGGCAACAAAACGGAGTACCGGATCGACCGCTCGAAACCGTCGTGGCAGGAGGAAGTCGGCTCGTTGGACGCCGTGCCCGAATGGGCCACGAAGTTGTTCGACGTTCCGCTGGCGGAGTACAAGCGGCAGGCCGAGGCGAGCGAACAGTCAGTCGACGTCGACGACGCGACGAAAGGACGGCTCGAAGACTTGGGCTATATCTGATCCGTTCCGGTCGAGTTCATACGGTCTTCTCGTTCGGCGCGGAGGAGATAGGTTCCTTCGTCGGTCGCTCGTCTGTCGCGTGACTCCACCGTTCTTCGGATTCGCGGTGGTTCTATATTTAAATATCATATTCGTGGCGTTCCAATAGCCGTAGGATAGCCTTATCGGTATGTCCGAACTGAGTCAGTAGTTGGGGATGATTTCGACGTAAAGTTTCGGAGAACCCTCCTCAATCGTGGTTGTCATCCCCTGAAGCACGTCATACTCCGCGCCCTCGACTTCGATTTAAACGACTGTGGGTGACTTGTGTCGGTCAGTATAGCTGTCGATACTCACGGGTCGCCGCTCGGTCGATGAATCGACCCGGGAATGGACGATCTGTTCCCCGTCGTCGAGGTTCTCCTGTAACAGATAGTAGCGATACCGATTCACCTCGAACGAGTGGATATTCTCCGGTTGAACGCCGACCAGCGCCGAATATTTGCTGAAAAATCCGAACCGGGACACAATATCATAAACCACATCGCTCTCATCCAAACTGGTTTCCAGTTCCGAGACGAGGTTCGGTTCGTACTCGTCGCCACGCTGCATCCGGGTGTAGAACGGGAATTTGACAGGGCCCGTCAGGTCGACCGCGCCGTTCGGGACCGGAATAGAGACCGAGTCGTACTCCGCGACCTGAAACCGAAACCAATAGAAGGCATCTTCGAGGCGCGTGTCCCGAAAGGGAGCCGTGACGAAAGACGGGGCTCGTATCGCTATTCGATCCAAGGCATCATTCATCACGCTAAACGACTCTATCACATAAAATATAATTTCCGCTCAGGCACATCTGAGACTGCGATGGCCCACTGCCGAGATTCGGGTGTTCCGTCTACGAACCCGAGTCCAATTCTCCGGTCAGTATGACGACGCTGTCCGATTGGGTCTCACGAGCGCGGTTCGTGATTTCGTAGCCGAGGTCAGTCAACACGGCCCGCACATCCTCCTCGGGAACACCGTGGCTCGGATGGCACTCGACGGCGATGACGGGCGGCCGAATCGTTATCGCGCGGAGGATTTCCAACTCCGCCCCCTCACAGTCGAGTTCGAGGAGGTCACACTCCGGCAGGTCACTCGGCGACACGACGGACGCGGAACTCTCGCCCCACACCTCTCCGGTCTCACCGACTTTCGCGTGCCGAACCGTAATCGACTCCGCCACGTCGTTGAGGGCCGCTGCTTCCCTGACTCGCTTTACTTGCTCGTTGCTCGGTTCATACACCGTCGCCGTGGCGCCTCGCTCCGCGGCCGTGACCGCCGAAACGCCCCAGCCACCGCCGACGATAACGACGGAGTCGCCCGGAGAGACGTGTGTTCGCAGCGTTTCGAGGAGTTCTTCCTCGTAGTCCGGCCACTCCGTCGTCCGGTCGAACAGGTAGGCACGACGAGTCTTGACACCATTACAGTTGCTCTCCTTCCGCGGTAACAGCGTCCTAAACCGGTCGTATACCGGACGGAGGATGTCTTCAAACATCGCTAATTTGGAAAATATAGTCGGGGTATCCTCTTTAATGTTTAGATGGTGTTCGAAGAGGCGTCGGTGGGCGAAAACCCAGGTTTCATCATCGAGTGACACATAGATGACTAATACACAATCAAAGTTTTACTATACCGACGTGAGTACGGAGCCACAACTTCGGCCAGCTCCAGATGGCCGAATATCCACGTAGTTTTCGATACGACCAACAGAAATCACCGCCGTTATCGGTATCCGAGGGCTTCAAGACGATCTTCGACGGCGCCATCTGTGTCCGGTATAAACTCTAAGACTCCTTCATCGGTCATTTCCCGCGGTTCTCCGTCTACCACGGCCCATGGTACGTTGGTCAGTTCGGGTGTTCGTATGCCCAGGATGTGGCCATAACATCGAATCGGAACCGGCCATGCGCGTTCACCGAGCATCTCGCCGTGGTCTGCAGAAACGACAGTTCGATTCGGGAGTTCTTTAATGAGGGACTCGACGTAGTCAAGTACATATGAGAGATTGGCCAAATACGCCTGTTCTACAGACTCTCTTTCGATGCGGCCCGTAGTAATCGCCTCGAACGCGCTCTCAACGACGTCATCAGGGAAATCGGAATCCACGAAGGGAGTGTGTGGCTGAAGGAAATGAATCAGTAGTCGCTTATCCGGATACGAATCTAATGCGTCAATCGCGGCATCGATAACTTTGTCTGCCCACACGCTCCCCAAGTCGGAATCCCAGTCTTCCCGGGAAACGTCAATTATTTTGTGAAGCGAATTGGCGCGATTTTAGCGCTATAAGGGTTCGCAGTGACGTATACTGTATCTCCTAGATCTCGTTTCGCAAACACAGTGCGCAGCCATTCCGGTGTCTGGGATGCACAGCTAACTGACTTTTCATAGGAATCAAACATAGAAAGGTCAGCAGCACTCTCAAACCACTCAGCGCGACAAGCGTCCAGGATTATGAGATTGTCCCATTCCTAATCGAGAATGTCACGACACTCCTCACTCGAGGACAGCCATCGATGGACGGGCTTCGCGACACAGTGCTGTAACCTTCTTTGCCGCCAGTGGGGGTCGTCCCATTTGCTAATCAGTTCGCGAAGTACGAATCCCAACCTCATGTATTGGCAAGAGATGCCCCACAGTAAATCAATATGGATTTCACAATCACGGATATAACTAGGAACTCCGGAATCAACGCCGAAGCGCATGGACATCTCGGTTCGCGTAAAAAGGCCGCACTTATAATCATCGAAGAGGAAGGCGTCGGCATGTCTGGGAAGCTGCTGGTAACGGTGGACTCTCTCCGATACGATAAGTACCACCTGATGCCAGCGACACAGGATTATCTCGATGCTTCTCACGAGACGGCGTTCGCGGTCAGCACCGCGACTCCGGGAAGCTTCCCCGGGATTCTCACGGGACAGTACCCCACTCCGGGCGGTATTGACGAGATGGCCGAATTCGCCGCCGAGTTCGATGGCTACACCGTCGGCATCTCAACGAACCACCTACTCTCGGAGCGGTACGGATATGGCCACTCCTTCGACTACTTCGAAGCCCCGAAGCCGGGCGACATGGGACTCAAACAGCGAGTCGAGAAGGCTGTCACACCGGGGACGCTCCACCATCGACTGCTCTCGACCGGCTGGAACGCGCTCCAGAGCGTTCGAAATCAGTTCAAAGATGTCGGGCGGACATTCCGCCCCGCCGAGGACGTTATTGAAACACTTCTAACACAAATTGAGGGGCGTGACGAGTGGCTGGGCTGGATTCATCTCATGGAACCACACCATCCTTACGAGCCGGATGACGGGGAGATGGGACGGGTCGAAGCCCAGAATGCCAGCCGACGGGTGCTGAATGGAAACGGGTCAAAGGAAGATGAGGAACTCGTACGGCGTGCTTACGAACAGGAGATTCGAGAACTCGATGCCACACTCTCGGACCTGTGGGACGGACTCCCGTCGGACACGGAGGTCATCTTCACCGCCGACCACGGCGAGTTGCTGGGCGAGGACTACAATCCGTCGTGGGGTCATCCAGGGGTGATGGCACCGGAATTACTCAGGGTTCCGTTCGGAACGCGGAACGTGAGCTGGGACAGCGGACCGGTCGTCTCGCACATCGACATCGGATCCATAGTGCTGGGCGAACCGTTCGGGCAAGGCGAGTTCAACCGGACGCACGCCTACGCGACATACGGTGAAGAGAAGGCTGTCATGGACGAGGAGTATCTCTACAACGGAACAGGTTTCCGTACGCTCAACGGCGACCGCATCGACAGTAACAACGTTTCGGCCCGGGGAGAACTCACCAGACGATGGAATCGCTTCGACCCCGATACCGTGTACCGGACTGACGCCCTCGAAGAGGACTTGCAAGACCTCGGATACAAGTGATGATCGAGAAATTTTCGTACGCGTACGACGAGATTCGGGAGAACTATGACGACAGCTTCTGGTGGCGACACCGCCTTGCGAACCACGTCCTGGGACCGATTCACACGAACCTGTATCCGACGAAGCGGGGATCGGTTCGGTTAATGGAGGAGGACTGGGACAACCTAATCGTCCTCGACGGGTGCCGCGCTGAGCTATTCGAGGAGGTCGCGGACTTGAGCCGGTTCGACGAATACAATCGAGTCACGAGTCTGGGTAGCAAGACTCCGGAGTGGGCGCGCGAGAACTTCGCCGGCCATGAACTCGGCGACACGGTATATCTCTCGTCGAACGGGTGGGTTTCACAGGTGGTAGACAATACGTTCCACGAGATGGTGGAAGTCTGGGATGAAGTCGACAACGTCGTGACCCCCGAAGAGATGACGACGCGGGCCCTCGATGCGGCGCAGCGACATCCGAACAAACGACTGCTCGTTCACTACCTGCAACCGCACCGACCGTTCCTCGGAGCGGACAGCCCCTTCGATGCGGCGACCAAGCAGAACCCATGGAAGGCGCTTGCCCGAGGTGAAGCCACACGCGAGGAAATATGGTCACTATACGCTGACAATCTGCGAATTGTGCTTGAGGAACTAGAGACTCTCCTCAAACACATCCCCGGTCGTACGGTTGTCACCAGCGACCATGGGAATGCCCTCGGCGAGCGGGCACCAGTCGTCCCGATGCGCGTGTATGGGCACCCCGGAGGGGTCCGTATGCCATCGCTGGTGGATGTCCCGTGGGCTGTAATCGAAGACGACGAACGGAAATTGATTGTCGACGAGGGTGTCACAACGACAGACCGTCCGGAGGGTTCCTCAGTAGACGAAAATCTCGAAGCGTTGGGATATCGAACATGAACTGGTAATCGCCTACATTACCTAACGATGGCAGAGAAATTATTCGAGAACTTTGGGCTTGAGGTCACTAAGGCTGCCGTCGCCAAGTTTATCCAGGCGATACTTGGGTTCGTCGGAATCATCGTCTTCGCGCGGGTACTCGGTCCGACTGACTTTGGAGGGGTTTACCTCCTCATCTCGGTCGTCGGGGTGTTGAAACAGGTCACCGGATATGAGGGGGCGGCGAAGCGCCGGTTCGCGGAAGCAGACATCGACAACCGGGAAATTGTGGGGGCTGTCGGACTGTTCAATATCGCCGTTATCGCGATGACTGCAGTTGCAGCGCTCACGTTCAAACACCACCTCGTCACCTATACCGGCCTCGAAAACGCAGAGTGGCTCCTGATTGGACTGATGTCTGCGCTCGTGCTGTTTTCTCCGTACCAGACATTACTGACGGCTCGCGGGCTTCTTAGCCGACAAATATGGATCGATACGATTCGATCAGTTCTCACGCTCGGCTTACAGCTCTCCCTGATTCTACTTGGGTTTGGAGCGTCAGGCGTTATCTACGGCACTGTCGGAGCGACACTATTGTGCTTGCCGCTGACGCAGCACGCGCTCCGCGTTAAGCCGTCGGTTCCATCCAGAGAAACAATTCGGTCACTCTGGGAATACACAAAGTACATGACTCCTACGTCGTTCATCGGGAAGGTCTACAGCGAGTATGACATGATCCTAATCGGATTCCTCGTCACGCAGAACGCAGTCGGGTACTATCAGGCGGCACTGAAGCTAACGATTCCGGCGATATTCCTCTCACAAGTCGCAAGCTCCGGCCTCATGAGCGAGATTAGCAATCTACACAGCCGTTCCGAGTCCTTCAGCAAGGAACTAACGAACACGCTCTCGTTCGCGAGCTTACTGTCTATTCCGCTCTTTTTCGGCGCGCTGGCGATTCCTGAATGGCTTGTCGTTACCGTATACGAACCCGCGTTCCGGTCGGCGGCGACCCTACTTGTGGGGCTGGCCTTGTACCAAGTCGTCCGGTCCCAGAGTTCGCTCTACCGGCAGACACTATTCGGTATGGATCGTCCGGACAAAGTGTTTCGAATCGATGCAGTGACGCTGAGCCTGAACCTGCTTCTCGGGTTCCTCTTGGTAGTGGAAATCGGAACGCTCGGAGCGGTTATTGCGACGATCGCCGCCGAATCCCTCCGTTACGCTATGAGTGCGTCCGTCGTTCGGAACTCAGTCAAGGGCGTGGAGCTTTATCCAAGGCCGATTCTACATCAGGTCGTCGCTGGACTGACGATGTTCGGTGTCGTGACGGGTGCGGAACACGTCGTCGCCTCACGAAGCGTCGCTGCACTCCTCGTAGTTGTGGGTGTGGGCGCCGGCACTTACTTTATGTCTTTGATATTTATAAGCCCTCAGTTCAGGTATACGGTTCGCTCAATATTACAACCAATTGTAGAGAACGCTGATAGTTAACCGCAGACAGCGGTCAGTTCCCACAACGGACGGCGTGACGAATCGCTGTCTCGAACTCGCTGTACTGATATCGACTGGCCACGTTTTGAATCTTATCTGTGTCGTATTCCGTACTATCGAATGACCGAATAGTCTCACGAATCGATTCCACGGTTGGCTCAAACAGCGCACCGGTCACACCGTCTTCAACTTGGTAGGCTGTAAACCCTTCATCTACCCCAAGCAACGGTTTCCCGGCCATCATCGCCTCCGCGCCAACCATCCCGAAGTCCTCCTGCTTCGGCGCGTAGACGACCGCCGTCGCGCTCGCTACGAGGGACTCGATGTCTTCGACGTATCCTCGAATATCGATGTTGTCGTGACCTCGTGCCATCTTTTCTAGCTTCTCGCGTTGCTCTCCGTCGCCGGCCACAATAAGCCGTTTGTCTAACTCGGTGAACGCTTCGACGATCAAGTCGATACGCTTCTCGGGTGCGAGCCGCGACCACGTGATGAAGTACCCTTCGTCGCCTTCGTTCCGCCAATCGCCCGTAATCGGAGGATACACGACCTCCGCATCCTCGTTGTAGAATCGACGAATCCGGTCCCGAATAAGCTCGCTGTTGGCGACGAACGTGTCGACGTAGTCGTTGGCCTCCTTGTCGAGAGCACGCCACCACTTCGCGTACGCCTTCAACACGAATCGAATCCCGGGATAATCGAACGACTCCATCCGGTCCCGAAAGAGGTCGTACAGCCAGCGGGGCGGGCTGTGCGGATAGTGCACGACGCGCTGGTCCGTCGTTGGAACGTAGTTCTTGCTGAGCGGCGCACTCGAAAGAATCACGTCGTAATTGACGAGGTCGGGGTGTGCGTCCGTCATGTCCATCGCGACGCTCAACGTTTCGAGCGGATTCGAGCCCTCGTTTTTCCATCCAAGAATTCGCCGGGAGAGGAATCCAGTGTACTTGTCCTGGCGTATCGGGATAACTTCGATATCATCTGGGATGTCCGTTTTCGGATAGACGTACATCGTGTATATCGGCGCGTCCAGTACGCGTGCCGCCTCGATAGCGAACTTCTCTCCACCACCGATTCCGGGGAATCGGTCGTGGAGAATCGCGACAGAGACGTCCGACTCCTCGAAGTCGTCAGCCATCATCGTCCCGTCCTCCGCCCTGTGTGATTATCGTTTTTCATTCGAACGCCTCACGTAGTTCCGCGTCAACCTCCCACGTCCCGTCACCCTTGCCGCGGAGCAACTCCACGCTCGCCCGCAGCAGCGACACCTGCGTGTCGAAAATCGAGTACAGCGCTTGCACCGAACCGAGCACATCTTTCTGTCCGAGGTACGCGAACGCCGCAACCGCGGCGGGCAACACCAGCCCACCTGCTCCGAACAGTAAGAGTGCTGCACCAGTCCCGACCACGAGCGTCGCGGCCAGCAGCCACGGGGAGAGAATCATAAACCACCAGTTGAACGGCAACACGACCTTCCCGTATTTCCCGTACTTCCCGAGCGCGTCGCGGTGCTGAACTAACAGCCGAATCAGTCCCATTCCGCGGCGGTCCTTCTGTTTGCGGCGCTTCACAAAGTTCGAAAAACTAGCTTCCATGTACTGCACGGCAGGGTCGAAAATCACGCGCCCGCCCTGTCGGCGAATCTTCAACGCGAGCTCCGTGTCGTCGGCCAGCGAGTTCGGGTCGATTGGCAACAGCGCGTCGTTCTCGAACGCGGAGAACGGTCCGTGGAAGATGAGCGTCGAGTCGAGGTGTGACTCCAACTGCTGGATGTGTGACTGCACGCCACGATAGCCGGACTCCACTTCACTGCCACCCAGCACTTCGACGTTTCTCCCGGTCACGGCCGCGACATCGTCGTCCGCGAGGTTCGCGGCGGCCTCACGGAGGACGTCTGGCGGAAGCTTCGAGTCGCAGTCAGTTTTCACGACCATCTCGTTCGACGCAGCCGCGTAGGCGTCGTTGAGCGCGGGGGCGAGCCCGCGCCGTTCGTCCTCCTCAAGCAACACGAGCTCCGGCGCGTTCACGTCAGCGAAGTACTCGCGGATAATCTCCCGCGTGTCGTCCGTCGAGGAGTCGACGACAACCAGTTCCACCCTTTCCATCGGGTAGTCGAGTTCGAGGATGTCGTCGAGTTTTGTCTCGACGATTTTCTCCTCGTTGTACGTCGGCAGGACGATGCTAACCGAGGGCTCCCAGTCCTGTTTATCCGCCGGCGACCCCGACGGCCGAATCCACGCGTAGAGCCCGAGATAGCCGACGTAGGGCGCGGCCGTCACCGCGAGGAGCGCGAGCGCGGCCGCCGCGAGTGCGTTCATACTGGCGGAGTAGCATACGTCGGGGTAAAACCCCTCCGCCAATACGCGAAAGGAATACGTTTTTGCGCTCCGGCCAACCACTCCCGGTAATGACCGACTACGAGGACGTGTGTGCGCTCGTTCCGACGCGGAACGAGGCGAAGACAATCGCCAACGTGATCGACGGCCTCTCCGACGTCGGCATCGGCCACGTTCTCGTCGTCGACGGCCACTCCGAGGACGACACCCGCAAGATAGCACGCGATCACGACGCGGAAGTTATCGAACAATCCGGCTCCGGCAAAGGACAAGCGGTCCGTGAGGGCGTCGACCACATCGACGAGGCCTACGTCCTCCTGCTCGACGGCGACGCCACGAACCCACCAGAGCAGGCCCCCCGCCTTCTCGACCCGCTCGTCTCCGGCGACGCCGACCACGTCATCGGCGACCGCACCGCGGACATGCAGCCGGGTGCGATGACGAAACTCAACCAGATCGGCAATCGCCTCATCAACCGCGCGTTCGAACGCATCCACGGCGAAGACTACGGCGACATCCTCTCGGGGTACCGCGCGTTCACCCGCGACTCCTTCGAGGGCATGTTCCTCTCGGCGGAAGGCTTCGGTATCGAGACCGAGATGGCCGTCGAGTGCGCGCGCCACAACGTCCCCGTCGACGTCGTCCCCACCACGTACCGCGCACGCCCCGAAGGATCAGAGACGAACCTCCACCCGATTGCGGACGGTGGCAAAATCATCTTCACGCTGTACAGCCTCGCGAAGACCTCGAACCCGCTCTTCTACTTCGGCAGCGTCGGCACCGTCTTCGGCACCGCCGGCGTCGCGCTCGCAGGGTACGTCGGCTACGACTGGTTCGTGAAAGGCATCTCCCACGAGGCGCTCACGATGGTCGCCGGCGTCCTCCTGCTGCTGGGCGTCCAGTTGGTGATGTTCGGCGTGGTGTCGGACATCATGGTCTCGCTGCACCGCGAGCAGCGCCAGCGAATCAACCGGCTCCGCGAAGAGTGACTACAGAACCAACGCTATCGCTCTGCTAACATTCAATTGGTCAGAGTAGACTAAATTAGTGTGGCTGATGTTAAGGTATCATAATCAATCTGCACTACTCTATAGAGTTAGAAAAGCCGCCAAATTTCGAAATGCTGATGCTGCCGTTACGGTATAGCCGAGATAGTGTCTAATCTCGAAGAGTTAACTGCTCGTTTGGGCTATTACGCTCTGGTAACAGCTATAGCGGCTAGTTTCGCCCGTCTTTTTCTAGATATTCCGCTGTACGGTCCGATTAGTCTGTTGGCAATTGGCATCTCTCTGCTCTTGATGAGCTTCGCTACTTTTCACCTAGAGACGCAATCCTGATAAACAGGAGAAGATACAGAGTGACGGCATGCAGCTCTCAATAATTCTTTACCGGCATTCTGGTGGTTAGGTGGTTACAATTTCTTCCGAGTTAGTATGCAATTCCTCTCTACATTTGGTCTATATCAAATTGCCCACGCATCAACCGTCTCCCCGACGAACAGTAGCTCCCTGTCGCCACCACCATACGAGAGATGTAGGTGGTAGCCTGCGTTTTCAGTGACAGCGAACTACAGAGGACGAATCGTCCGCAAGAAGCTGGTACGTCGCTGTTCGTAGCGACCCACACGATACTTGACGTCGACAACGAAGGAGCGAAGCAGAACGATTGCGCAAATCCTGGGCGGCAGGCACTGAATCGGTCGATTAGAATCTACCGTCTGAGAGCGTATCAGCCAGCACAGAATAGGTCGATGACTCACCAATTCGCAAGACAGAATTGGTCTGTAGCTGTCTTGTCGCGAGTCCTGACGACGATCGTCTTAGGAATCTTTACAACGAATCCCGAATATCGAACCGTCCAAGAACACTGAAGAAGCTACGAATCACCGGACAGCGCGCGCCTATCGAAATCACACACTGACGCACGGACAATAACTATTCTCCCATCCGACTACTGAAAACTGCGTGACGGCACGCGTGTGTAGTACGAATCTGTGCTATCTATCGGTGTGACGGGTGAGGACGGGTGCTAACTCCTGCTCACGGGACCAAATGACGACCGACCATCCTGTTTCTACGGCCACTGCCCCAGCGTCTGGCTGTGACGGTGCTACAGACACGCCGTATTGGGATTGTTGCGGACTGAGAACCTTTGTAGTCCCTACAATCACGGCACGTTCCAAGGTCTCAACGATGCCGAAAATCCATTCCGAGACGACCCGCCAGCACGCCCGACTCTCGCGTGGTCGAGTGCGACGCAGAACCCCGGCGCGTCCTTAACCAACAGCAGCGGGGGTAGCGGGCGAGTGTTGGTTAAGCCCGAAGCAACCCACCGCAATCGCCCCGAACCAGAGAAACAGCGCGAGCCTACACCAGCGACCGCACGGCCTCGACCCACGCTTTCGGCGCGCGTCGCCGCGCGCCGTCGAGCGCGTACTCCAACGCATCCGTCGCGTCCTCCATCACGCCCTCGCCGTGGCCGACGAGGATGCGCTCGGGCTGGAACTGTTCGAGGGCTTCGGGCGGCTTTACGCGCAGCATCGGATGCACACCGACGCGCTCGCGGCCGGTCGTGAAGTACTGCGCCGTGCCAAGTGCGTCGCCGACGACGGGCGTCTCGCCGTCGGAGAGCGCGGCCTCGTCCCAGCCCGGCCAGTCGACAGTCCGGACGACCTCGAAGTCGGTGTCAGGCAGCCGGTCGGTCACAGGCTGGGTGCGCGCGTCGATGCCGGGGTCCACGAACGACGGCACGTAAATCGGGACGTCGTGGCGCGCTGCGACCGCGGCGGCGTCCCGCGCGTGGCGATCCATCAACACGACGACGCCCCGCACCTCGCCGAACTCCGCGAACAGGTCGTCGACGCCGTCGGCGTCCACGGGGTCGACCACCCAGACGTCCCCGTCCTCGGTCGCGACGGCGTGACTCGCGCGCTGCATCGCCTCCTCAGGGTGGGCGATCCAGCCCACGCCGTCGTCGAAGCGGTCTATCTCCCGGTAGTCGGCGGCCCGACCGGTGACTTTCATCGGCATACTCGTCCCTACGAGGACTAGCACCAAAAAACGGGGTAGGCCTTTGGCCGTGGCCGGCGAACGTCGCGGTATGCTCTCCGCGCTGGACTCGCTCGCGCTGGAAGTCCGCTCGCTCGACCGCGCGGCCGCGTTCTACGAGCAGTATCTCGATCTCCGCGGCGAGCGCCGCGACCACGAAGCGGTCTACGAGATCGGCGACACGACGCTCGTGCTCCGCGAGCCGTCGACGGTCCCGCGCGGCGGCGTCCACGTCCACTACGCGTTCGCCACGACGCCCAGCGAGTACGGCGCGTGGCGCGACCGCCTCTCGCAGGCGTTCGACCTCGTGGAGTTCGACTTCGGGAGCGCCCGATCCATCTACGTCGACGACCCTGACGGCCACTGCGTCGAAATCGGGACTGGCGGTCCGGACGGCGACGGCGCGCTCACGGGCGTCTTCGAAGTCGTCCTCGAAGTCGAGGACCTGCCGCGCGCGGTGGCGTTCTACCGCGACCTCGGGTTCGCGGTGACGGACCGCGGGGGCGACCGCGAGCGCGTCCGCCTCGGCGGCCCCGTCGACCTCGAACTCTGGGAACCACAGCTGGGCATCGCGGACGCCCGCGGCGCCGTTCACGCCGACCTCGGCTTCGTCGCGGACTCACCGACAGCAGCCGCGGACGCTGTCGCAGACCGCGCGTGTCTCGTCGCAGACGTCGATCGCGGCGTGCGCGTCCGCGACCCCGACGGCCACTACCTGACGTTCACCGAGCGGTAACGGTGCGAATCCGGAAGTCGAGGGTTTGTAGGCGGTCCGCTGCGAGGCGGCGACCATGAACAATCCGGTCGTCCTCGGTGGTGCCGCTGGCGTCCTGCTGGTGCTGGTCGTCCTGGTGCTGTGGCGGCGACGGTCGTCGGAGGCGGCGGCGTCGAAGCGCGCACACAACGAGGCTCAGCAACGGGACGCGCCCGTCGAGATGGGCGAGACCTACGAGGTCGGCATCACGGAGTTCACCGACCACCACTCGGGCGAGCGCGTCGCCGTCGGCAAAGTCGAGGGGTTCGTCCTGTTCACCGAGGACGTCCCCGAACGACTCGAGGAGGGCGACGTCATCCGCGCGACGGTGACGTCGTTCAACCGGAACGGGACGTCCGCGGACGCCATTTTCGAGGGCACAGCCTGAAGTCGAGAACGCTGGTCGTACGAACGACCTTAATACGGGCCTCGCGTAAGGCCGGGCACGGTGAACTCAACGTGACCGTCAGCATCGTCGAACGCCGCGACGGCATCACGTACGAAGGCCTGACCTGGTGACCACGATGAGCGAAGACGAACTCGGGGAGGGATACAGACGTCGTGCGGACCGAGCGGCCGCCCTCGAAGCCGAATTAGCCGCCGTCGCCGCGGAGGCGACCGAGTTACTCGGCGCCGCGCCGACCTGGAGCACCGAGACAGAGTAAGCGACCACGCGGGGTGTTACAGCCGGTCGGCGTCGACGGCGACCCCGGGCGGTGCGACGACGAGGAACTCCCGGAAGTGCATGAGGGTGCCGCCGGCGTCTTTGACGTCGCCGGCGAACCCGGCGGCGAGCTCGTTGAGGTCGCCGTCGACGGCGAGGAAGAGGACGTTGCCGTCGTGGATCTCGGCGAGCCAGTCGTCGTCCGGCGTGGTGCCGTCGAGGACGCCGAGGACGACGCGGCCGTCGAACTCGTCGGGGACGTCGATCTCCTCCTCGGCGTTCCGCAGGTCGAGGTTGAACCCGTCAGACATGGTCGTAGCGTGGGCGCGACGGGGCAAAAACCTTCCCGACAGTAGATTTATGCGCAGAGCAGGCGCAATACCACGGCCTTTAGGCCGTGGATACGCGCCGTCACTGAGTGACCTATTCCACCGACTCCGACAGCCCCGGATATTCCACATGACACACAGATATTAATAGACTATATTCCATAACTGATTATGAACACAGTACGATGCTGGAGACAACCCGTACTTATGTCGCACGCATCACGAACCACAGTCAGGTTCGTGACGATCTCAACCAGTGCGGGTTCTCCGCATCGAAACTGTGGAACGTCGGCCGCTACTACATCCAACAACGGTGGGGTGAAGACGGTGAGATACCCGATGAAGCCGAACTGAAGTCGGAGTTGAAAGACCACGAACGCTACAGTGACCTCCATTCGCAGTCAAGCCAGCGAGTTCTCGAAGAACTTGCTGAGGCGTTCAATAGCTGGTACAACTCCGACGACGGCAACAACCCACCGGGCTACCGGAAACGTGGCGACGACCACCCGCGCTCCACCGTCACGTGGAAACAGAAAGGCATCAAGCACGACGTCAAACACAGTCAACTCCGCCTCTCGAAAGGTTGGAATCTGAAAGACGGACGGTCAGACTTCATCCTCGCAGGGTACGAAACCCGTCCCGACGTAGAAGTCGAGAACATCCAGCAGGTGCGTGCCGTCTGGAACGGAAGCGAGTGGGAACTGCACCTCGTCTGCAAGACGGAAATTCCAGTTGAGGACGCTCCCGGCGACAAGACGGCGGGTATCGATCTTGGTATCAGCAACTATCTCGCCATCGACTACGAGGGCGGCCCTTCAGAGTTGTATCCGGGGAACACGCTGAAAGAGGACAAGCACTACTTCACCCGTGAGGAATACCAGACCGAAGGCGAGAACGGGCCATCGAAACGTGCGTTGAAGGCTCGCCGGAAACTCTCCCGACGCAAAGACCACTTCCTTCACACCCTCAGCAAGCACATCGTTGAGCGGTGTGTCGAGGAAGGCGTGGCGAAGATCTCGGTTGGCGACCTCAGCGACATCCGCGAGGATGAGAACGGCGACTCGCGGAACTGGGGTGCGTCGGGGAACAAGAAACTCCATGGATGGGAGTTCGACCGATTCGTTCGTCTGCTTGAATACAAGGCCGAGGAACACGGTATCCTCGTTGACCGAGTAGACGAGGAGAACACCTCGAAGACGTGTTCGTGTTGCGGGCAAATTCGAGATGCGAACCGCGTGGAGCGTGGTCTATACGTCTGTTCGTCGTGTGAGACGACGATGAACGCAGACGTGAACGGTGCGGTGAACATCCGCAGAAAGATAACTCAGAGTCCCCCAACGGGGGATATGAGTAACGGCTGGTTGGCACAGCCCGGAGTCTTCCTGTTCGACCGCGAGAGCGGGTCGTTCAACACGAGAGAGCAGGGAGACTGCAAACCGTAATATCCCAACGCTCGGGATTCCTCCGCCTTGGGGCAGAGGAGGATGTCAAGCGCGCTGCAGTCGTGGTTCGATACATGCCCGAGGTCCACCTGAGCGAGGAGACCGTCGAGCGACTGGACGCGCTCCGCGAGGACGGGGAGTCCTACGACGAGCTGGTGGCGGAGCTCCTCAACATCTACGAGGTCGAGGAGCTCACCCTGTTCCACTCCGGGGACGGTTAGTCGCCGGCCGCCGCGCGCCGGACTTCGTCCCACCGGCCTTCCTTCTCGAGGTGTGACTGGAGCGCGTTCGCATATTCGTCGGCGAGTTCGACGGCTTCCGCTTCGAGTTCTTCGTTACTGTCGTCGTCGCTGCCGAGGCCGAGCGCCGCCTTGATGCCGCCGACGATGCCGCTGGTGTTCTCCGAGGGCTCGGAGCGGCCGCCGGCGCCCATCGCCTGCTGCTGGTCGACGTTCTGCATCTCCGGGAGCACGTGCTCCAGTTGGGAGGTGTCGGCGACGATGCGGGCGTGTTCGGGGTCGTCGGCGTCTTCGACGTCGAACTCGACGGCGGTCATCACGAGCCCCCACTGGGAGTTCGACAGCGAGGACGCTCGCACGCGGTCGGAGAACTCGCTGTCGACGCTCATGCGCGCGCCCACCACCAGGTCCTGCCAGTCGTCGGTCATGGCCGCGGCTACGTGGCGGGCGTGCTTGTATGCTACGACGAAAAAAACGCGGCCAGTCAGCGACGAGCGCCGCTCAGAACGCGCCGGTCTCGCCGGTGATCTCGGCGTGGAGGCCCTCTCGGAGCGCGCTGTGGACGTGGCAGATGTCCTCGGCGCGCTCGACGACGGCGTCGAACTCGTCGTCGTCGAGGTCCGCTTCGACGAGGATGTGGAAGCGAACCGCGGTGAGGTCGTCGTCCTCGTCGAGGTCGCCCTCGACGTCGATGTCGATGCGGCCGAGGTCGTCGAAGCCCTCCTTGTTGCCGCCGACGCGGAACGCGGGGATGAAACAGGACGCGTAGTCCGCGAGGAGGACGCCGTTCGGTTCGGGGCCGTCCGCTTCGGTGGCGTCGACGGTCAGTTCGTAGTCGCCGACGCGCGAGCGCGTGACGTAGCCTTCCTCGGACGTGCTGGTGACTTCGATTGTCATTACGTCCGGCAGGACTCGCGCCCGCGCCGTAAGCGTTGTTCTTTCGGTAGCCGGCGCCGCCGACCGACGACGGCCGCGAGCCGGTACGGACCGGCTGCGGGCGGCCGCGTCAGTAGCCCTCGGAGAGGTCGTACGTCTCGTCGCCGTCGAGGACGACGGGGTCGGCGTCGCTGCCGGTGGCTTCGACCTCGCGGACGAAGTCGTCGGTGTCGATCTCGATGGGCGGGAAGGTGTCGTAGTGCATGGGGAACGCGACGTCGGCGTCGAGCCAGTCGACGGCGACGGCGGCCTGCCACGGCCCCATCGTGAAGTGGTCGCCCGCGGGGACGGCGACGGCGTCGGGTTCGAGATACGGCGCGATGACGTCGCGCATCTCCGTGTGGAGGCTGGTGTCGCCGGCGTGGTAGAACGTCGTCGACTCCTCGTCGGCGACCTGCGTGGGCTTCGTGTCCGAGATGACGTAGCCCGCGGGCATCCCGGCGGAGGTGCCGTAGCCGGTGTCGATGCCGTTGGAGTGGTCGGCGCGCACCATCGTCACGTAGGCGTCGCCGAGTTCGACGGTGCCGCCGAGGTTCATCCCGGTGGTGTCCTCGATGTCGTACTCGTCGGTGAGGTAGCCCGCGAGCTCCGGGGTGCCGACGACGTGCGCGCCGCGGTAGCGGTCGACGTCCGCGATGTGGTCGGCGTGCCCGTGCGTCAGCAGCACGTGGTCGGGGTCGACCTCCTCGGGGTCGGTGTCGGTCTTCGGGTTGTCGAAGAACGGGTCGATGAGCAGGGTCGTCTCGCCGACTTCCACGCGCCACGTCGAGTGGCCGAACCAGGTAAGTTCCATAGCATCTCTAACTACTCTCGAAACCCCCATAAAAGGTGACGGCTCGGAGGATTCTTCCGGGAGGGCGCCGCGAACGCGACCATGGTGGATTCCGCCCGCGCATCTCCCGGTAGGACCGCCGACCGCCGCGACGGCCTGCTCGCGCTCCTCCTCGCCCAGTCGACGCTGCTGACCGTGGTCGTCGCGTCTGCAACCACCACGCCGAGCGCGTTCGTCATAGTGGTAACAGCGCGGAAACCCACCCCTTTAGGGGTGGGAGGAAGCGCGTACGCTCCGTGCATCCAATCACCAGCCGCGACAAGGCCGACTCCCCAACGGTTTTGAACTACCAAGCCTACATATGATATATGGAGAAGCGGCGCACTGTTCCCGTGAAACTCGCCGTGGACAGTGACGACGCCGCACTCCTTGAAGACACCGTAGACGAATTCCTGTGGGCCGCCAACTACGTCACACGCCACGCTTTCGAGGGCGAGTACGTCACCACGAGCAAAACCACGCTCAACGACGAAACCTACGACGACGTGCGCGACGAGACGGCATTACACAGCAACCACGTCCAAGCCGCCCGAAACAAGGCGGCTGAAGCCTGCAAGAGCGTGGTCGAAAAATGGAAGCAGGGGAAGAAAGCGTCGATGCCACACTTTACCAGCCCACACATCGTCTACGACCACCGCACCGCCACGTTCCACGACGACCACGTATCGCTCGCCACCACGGACGGACGGATTGAAGCCGACTACGTGCTTCCCGACAACGAGCGAGACACGCCCCACGCGGAATACGTCTTTTCCGACGAGTACGAAACTACAGGGGCAGAACTGCACTACACGAACGACAACTGGATGCTCCACATCCACTGCAAACGAGATGTGGAGCCTGACACGCTGGAACGGGATACCACCGAGAACAGAACAGTTCTCGGGGTTGACCTCGGCGTGAACAATCTGGCCGTCGCTTCAACGGGCACGTTCTGGACGGGCGACGAGTTCGACCACTGGCGGCGTGAGTACGAGAAGCGGCGTGGTGACTTACAGCAATGTGGCACGCGGTGGGCACATAAGACTATGCAGGCTGTCGGACGCAAAGAGGAAGGTCGGTTCAAGATAACGCTCCACCGTATCTCGAACGAATTGGTGGCTGAAGCCCGCGACCACGAGTGTTCGGTGATTGTGTTCGAGGACTTGACCAATATCCGTGAACGTACCGGCGCGTCGTGGGGCCACAAGTGGGCGTTCGACCGCCTGTACGAGTACGTTGAGTACAAGGCCGCCGAGTACGGTATTGACGTGGAACAAGTTGACCCGGAGAACACGTCGCGGCGTTGCTCACACTGTGGGTTCACGCACCCCGATAACCGTGATAGTGAAAAGTTCGAGTGCCTGAAGTGTGACTACGAGAACCACGCCGATTACAATGCGGCGAAAAACATCGGCTTGCGGTATCTCCGCCGGAACCAGACTGGCTCCGGTGGAGGCGCACCCGTAGGCGTGCGCTTAAACAGCGGGATGTTGAACGCGAATGGAGAGTATGAACCTCCTGCCTCAACTGAGGCCAGAGCGGGAGTCCACGCTGAAAGCCCACGGCTTTAGCCGTGGGTTAGCTTACCCCCGCGTACGCTGTCGCGCTCGTCGTCGGCCTCCCGGCGTTCGTCGTCGGGCTCGCGCTGCTCGCGCCGGACCGATAGTAACCGGCCAGCCTCGCGGCCTTCCCACACCGTTAGGTGCGTCCGGGTGCGTTCTCCGGTATGCAGCAGCGACGACTCGGTTCGACCGGCTTCGACGTCAGCGAAGTGAGCCTCGGCACGTGGGAGATCGGCGGCCAGTGGGGCGACGTCGGCGAACAGGAGGGTAAGGACGCGGTGCGCGCCGCGCTCGACGCGGGCGTGAACTTCCTCGACACCGCGGACGTCTACGGCGACGGCCGCAGCGAACGCCTCATCCGCGAGGTCCTCGACGAGCGCGACGAGGACCCGATTGTTGCGACGAAGGCGGGGCGCCGCCTCGACCCCCACGACGCCGACCGCTACACGCACGAGAACCTCGAGCGGTTCGTCGACCGCTCGCGGGAGAAGCTCGGCGTCGACACGCTGGACCTCCTCCAGCTGCACTGCCCGCCGACGGAGACGTACTACCAGCCCGAGACGTTCGACGCGCTCGCGGCCCTCAAGCACGCCGGCAAGCTCGACCACTACGGCGTCAGCGTCGAGACGGTCGAGGAGGCGATGAAGGCCATCGAGTACCCGGGCGTGGAGACCGTCCAGATCATCTTCAATCCGTTCCGCCAGCGGCCCGCCGAGCGCTTCCTCGACGCCGCCGAGCGCGAGAACGTCGGCGTCATCGTGCGCGTCCCGCTCGCCTCCGGCCTGCTCACCGGGAACATCGACGAGGATACGGAGTTCCCGGAGAACGACCACCGGAACTTCAACCGCGACGGCGAGGCGTTCGACGTCGGCGAGACGTTCGCTGGCGTCCCCCTCGAACCGGGCGTCGCGGCCGTCGACGAGCTCCGCGAGCACGTCCCCGACCAGCTCACGCTCCCGCAGTTCACGCTCCGCTGGATTCTGGACTTCGACGCCGTCGCCACCGTCATCCCGGGGTCGACGTCCCCCGAGCACATCCGGAGCAACGTCGCCGCGTCGAACGCCCGCCCGCTCACCCACGCGGCCCACGGCGCGACCCGCGACGTCTACGAGAAGTACGTCGAAGAGCACGTCCACCACCGCTGGTGACGTAGCCCGGTCGTTTGCCGCACCCGGAACGCTTACGCGGCCACCACGGGAAGCCGCGGACATGCACTGGATGCGCTTCCGCGACCCGGCAGGGGCAGTACGGCGCGGCGAGTACGCGGACGGCACCGTCTCGTTCGGCGACCGAACGTACGACGTCGACGACGTCGAGGTGCTCCCGCCCGCGGAGCCGTCGAAGATCGTCTGCGTCGGCCGGAACTACGCCGCCCACGCCGCCGAGCGCGGCTCGGACGTCCCGGACCGCCCGATGCTCTTCCTGAAGCCGCCGAACACCGTCGCCAGCGACGGCGACACCGTCACCCTCCCCGGGGACAACTACATCGAGCACGAGGCGGAGTTCGCCGTCGTCGTCGGCGAGCAGTGCCGGAACGTCGACGAGGCCGACGCGCTCGACGTCGTCGCGGGGTTCACGTGCGCGGACGACGTCTCGAACCGCACGGACCAGTCCGAGGAGCAGAACTGGGTGCGCGGGAAGGCCTTCGACGGCGCGTGCCCGCTCGGCCCGGTGCTCGCGACGCCCGACGAGGTCCCCGACGACGCGGCCATCGAGCTGCGCGTGAACGGCGAGACCCGGCAGTCGGCGTCCATCGAGCAGTTCATCTTCTCCGTGGCCGAGCTCGTCGCCGAAGTCACCGCGTACATGACCCTCGAACCGGGCGACGTCATCATCACGGGCACCCCCGAGGGGGTCGACGAACTGGCGGACGGCGACGAGGTCGAGGTCGAAGTCGAGGGGATCGGAACCCTCACCCACGACGTCGAGCGCCGGTAGTCGCGAAGGGCAACGCTGAAGATTAGGCCGACCTAAGACGTGGCCGAATGGAGCTGACGCGACGCGACGTGCTCGCCGCGCTCGCCGCCGCCGGCGCCGCCGGGGCGGCCGGCGCGGGCGCACTCACGCTCTCCGAACGAGGGGACGACGACCCGGTCGGCGACCACGAGGTGGCGACGCTGGTCGCCGTCGCGGACGTCGTCTACCCCAGCGCGGTCGACGGCGTGGAATCGTTCGTCGAACAGTACAGCGTCGGCCGCTTCGAGGACCGGCCGGAGTACGCGGCGGGCGTCGCGGACGCCGTCGCCGCACTCGACGAGTACACCCAGCACTGGGACGACGCGGACTTCGTCGCCCTCGACGCCGACGCCCGCGAGTCGACGCTCTCCGGGATGCAGGTCGACACCGCGACGCCGGCGCCCGACGGCGCCGACCGCGAGCGCGTCCGCTACTACCTCGTGAACGAGCTGCTGTACGCGCTGTTCTCCACGCCGACCGGCGGGAAGCTCGCGGGCATCGAGAACCCGCAGGGCCACCCCGGCGGGACGGCGAGCTACCAGCGGGGGCCACAGTGATGCAGGCTGACCGTCGGCCCTCCGAGCGCGCGGACGTCTGCATCGTGGGCGCGGGGCCCGCGGGCGGTATCGTCGCGGACAAGCTCGCGAGCGCGGGCTACGACGTGGTCGTGCTCGAAGCCGGGCCGCGCTTCGACGACGACGAGCGCGAGCGGCGCATGGAGCGCTCGATTCGGCCCGCGCACGGCCCGGACTCGGTGTGGAACATGGGCGGCGCCCGCGACGCCTACGAGTCCAGCGGCGAGCAGTTCTACCCGCTGAACGCGGCGCGCGTGAAGGGCGTCGGCGGGTCGACGCTCCACTGGCAGGGGATGGTGATGCGCCTCCACGAGCAGGACTTCGAACTCGAGTCCGCGACGGGCGTGGGCGCGGACTGGCCCATCGACTACGCGGACCTGCGGCCGTACTACGCCAGCGCGGAGGAAGAGCTGGGGGTCGCGGGCGCCAGCGACAACCCGTTCGCGCCGCCGCGCGAGCAGCCCCACCCGCTGCCCGCGTTCCCGCCGAGCTACTCGGACTCGCTGTTCGCCGACGCCTGCGAGGCAGTCGGCGTGACGACTCACTCCGTACCGAACGCGCGGCTCTCCGAATCCCGGAACGACCGGAGCGCCTGCGTCGGGTACGGCACCTGCCAGCCCGTCTGCCCGTCGGGCGCGAAGTACGACGCGACGATTCACGTCGACCGCGCCGAACAGCAGGGCGCCCGCGTCGTCGACCGCGCGCCCGTCCAGCGCCTCGAACACGACGACGCCGGCGACCGCGTGACCGCCGCGGTGTACGCGACGCCGGACGGCACGGAACACCGGCAGGCGGCCCGGGAGTTCGTGCTCGCGGCGGGCGCGTGGAGAACCCACGCCTACTCCTGCTCTCCGAGTCCGAGCAGTACCCGGACGGCCTCGCGAACTCGTCGGGGCTCGTGGGCCGGTACTTCATGGACCACCTGTTCGCGGGCGCCGGCGGCACCCTCGACCAGCGCACGCGCCAGAACCACATCGGGTTCAACACGACCGAGAGCCACCAGTTCTACGACCGGCCGGACGACTCCCGGGGCGCCATCAAACTCGAGTTCTTCAACTACGCGGGCCCGTCGCCCGTGGAGATGGCGCTGACGGGCGACGACTGGGGCGACGAGATGCTCGAGCGCATCCGCGACGGCTACGGCACCCACGTCGCGATGGGCGCGCTCGTCGAACAGCCCCCGCGGAAGGAGAACCAGATTCGCCTCCACCCCGAGCGCACCGACGACCACGGGAACCCGGTGCCGGACGTGGTGTGGTCGCTGTCGGACTACACGCGCCGCACCATCGAGCGCGCGAACGAGATCCAACACGAGGTTCTGAACGAGCTCGGTGTCGACATCGGCTGGACGGTCGGCCCGGACGCGACGGGCCCGGCGTTCCACCACATGGGGACGACGCGGATGGGCGACGACCCCGACTCGAGCGTCGTGAACGCCCAACTCCGCACCCACGACCTCGGGAACCTCACAATTCCGTCCTCGAGCGTCTTCCCGACCGGCGGCGCGATGAACCCCACCCTGACTATCGCGGCGCTCGCGCTGAAGGCCGCCGACCACGTCGCCGAGCGCCTCTAACAGAAACGAATTTCAGCAAGCTCGCTTACAGAAGTGTAGTTCAGATTATCCTTATGGTGGTGGCGGCCGCCCCACTACACGTGATGAGACCAGTCACCCATCACGCCCCGGCCGCCGCGCACAGCCTCCGCACCGCCGTCGCGGCCGCGGCGCTGGTCGTCGCCGTCACGTTCGCCGCGGTCGCCGCGGCAGCCGCCCCCCGCACCGCGGTCACCGTCGCCGCCACCACGGTCGCCGTCCTCGGCGTCCAGCGCGGCGTCGCCGCCTACCGCAGCATTCGCTGGGCCCCGCCGGCGCGTCGCCCGAACGAAGCCGCCGGCTGACCCTGCAGCAGTCACTTCCGAGCGTTCGCCGCGTCGAACCCACTACCGCAGACCGAGGCCACGTACTGCCCCGGCAGAGTTACTCGCTCCACAGCCCGGTCAGTAGGTCTGTGGCGGTTGCTCGAGGATCTCGAAGATTTCCCGGGCACGATACTCCTTGTTGCGGCCGTGCCGGGGGACCTCCTCGAGGACGCCGTCGTCGACGAGTTCGTTGATCGCCCGCGAGGCAGTCGGCTGCTCCACGTCAAACAGCCGCTGGACGGTCTTGCTCGTGACGTAGGGCCGCTCGAAGAGCGTCACCGCGAGCCGATTCTTCGTGTACGACTTTCCGCCGTACTCCGCCTCGTAGTCGCGACGCAAGTCCGCGAGCGCGAGCGTTCGCTCCACCGATTCGCGGGCCTGCCGTGCGATGCCCTCCACGAAGAAGGAGAGCCACGGTTCCCACGCGCCGTGGAACCGGACGCTCTCCATCCGTTCGACGTACGCGGCCTTGTTGCGGTTGAAGTACTCGCTGAGGTAGAGATTGGGCCGTTCGAGGAGGTCGGCGTCGTACAACTGGAGCGTGACGAGGAGCCGGCCCAGCCGACCGTTCCCGTCGCCGTACGGGTGGATCGTTTCGAACTGGTAGTGGAACAGCGCGACGTCCACGAGCGGATGGTAGCTGCCCCCAGTCCGATAGTACGTGAACAGCCCGTCCATCAGGTCCTCGACGGCGCCCGGCACCGGCGGGAGGAAGTCGCCGAGGTAGTTCGGCTTCGACTTGTACGCGCCGACGGTGTCGGTGTCGACGCGGTCGTCTGGAACGCCAGTGAGCAGGGTCTCGTGGAGGTCGTGGAGCAACTCGACGGTCAACGCCTCGCCGTGGTCGAGTGCGTCGATGCCGTCCTCGACTGCAGTCTCGTAGTTGCGGACCTCGCGGGTGTCTTTGGTCTCGGCGACTGCAGTCGTCTCGTTCGGTTCGTCCCGGCCCTCGTCGAAGGTGCGGGTTTCGAGGCTGTACAGCGCGTCGTAGTCGACGTCGGCGCCCTCGATTTCCGCGGATTCCATAGCTTCCTTGCGGAGCAGGGAGGTGTAGAGGACGGGCGGGAAGTCGAGCTCGCGGCTGACGCCGCTGAGTTTGCCGAGCCAGAACGTCGCGTCCGCGAGCGTCTCGTAGAACTCGTCGTCGAGCGCGAGGCCGCCGGATGGCGGGAGCGGCTCCGGCTTGTAGTACGACTCGCGGCCGTACGCGACGAGGTTGCCGGGCGCATCAGCATCCAGCTCGGACTGCTGCATCGATACCGATGGGTTAGAGCGCACGGTGTATGAATCTAAGGGTAATAAACGAATGAGAAGGTGGAGAACCCGATAGTGGATTCATTTTAAGGTGCAAAATGTATCGTTCCGGGCCGCGACAGGTAGGTCGTATCCGAACGGGCCGACCACAGGTGCACAGCCCCCTCGGAACGACCGGGAACGCGAGAACCGTCGACGAGACCCACTACTCGTCGCGGAGGCGCCCGGGCCGCCACTCGCCGTCGAAGTCCTCGTGGGTGAACGGCAGGGCGTCCTCGCCGCTGTACGACGCGACGAGCTGACCGTCGCCCTCCAGATAGTACTTGTACGTCGTCAGGCCCTCGAGGCCGACTGGCCCGCGCGCGTGAATCTTCCCCGTGGAGATGCCGACCTCGGCGCCGAGGCCGTAGCGGTAGCCGTCCGCGAACCGCGTGGAGGCGTTGTGGAAGACGCTCGCGGCGTCGATGCCGCGCATGAACACCGACGCGGCGTCCTCGTCCTCCGTGAGGATGGACTCGGTGTGCTTCGACCCGTGGGCGTTCACGTGGTCGACGGCGTCGTAGACGTCCGCGACGACCTTGATGGCGAGTTCGAGGTCGCCGTACTCCGTGTCCCAGTCGTCCTCGGTCGCGGGGGCGACGTCCACGATGTCGCGGGTGGCCTCGTCGCCGCGCAGTTCCACGCCGGCGTCCTCGTAGCGGGCGACGATGCCCGGGAGGAACTCGTCGGCGACGGCCTCGCTGACGAGCAGCGTCTCCACGGCGTTACACACCGCGGGGTACTGGACCTTCGCGTCGAACGCGACGTCTTCGGCCATCTCGAGGTCGGCGGCCTCGTCGACGTAGACGTGGCAGACGCCCTCCGTGTGGCCGAGCACGGGAATCTGAGTGGTGTCCTGGATGTAGCTGACGAACTCGGAGGACCCGCGCGGCATCACGAGGTCGACCTTGTCGTCCATCTCCAGCAGCCGGTCGACGTCCTCGCGGGCCTCGATTAGCTGCGCCCACCCGGTCGGCAGGTCCTCGGTCGCGTCCCGGATGATGTCGTAGAGGACGCGGTTGGACTCGCTGGCCTCGCTGCCGCCCTTCAGGATGACCGCGTTCCCGGACTTCAGCGCGAGCGCGGCGATCTGGACGAGCGCGTCCGGCCGCGACTCGAAGACGGTCGCGACCACGCCGATGGGGACCGCGACCTTGTACAGCTCGAGGTCGTCGTCCAGTTCGCGGGCCGCGAGCGTCTCCCCGAGCGGGTCGTCCTGCCCGGCGACGGACTCGACCATCTCCGCGATGTTCTCCAGTTTCGCCTCGTCGAGCTCGAGGCGGTCGACGAGCGCCTGCGTGTACTCGCCGCGCTCGAGCATCTCTTCGGCGGCTTCGACGTCCTCCTCGTTCGCAGCGAGAATCTCGTCCTCGTGGGCGCGAATCGCGTCCGCCATCGACTGGAGCGCGGCGTCCCGCGCGTCCTCGTCGACGTTCGCGAGGTCGAGCGCCGCGCGCTGGGCCTCGGTCACCTGCGCGTCGGTGTCGTGCTCACTCATCGCTGTCACCGTTCACGGGCACGAATAGCGTCCCGACGGGCTTGGCAGTAGCGATTTTCTCCAGGACGTCCGGCTCCGCGGAGCCCGCGATGACGGCGGGGATGCCGTGTTCGGCCGCGGCGCGCGCCCGCTCGACCTTCGTGCGGATGCCGCCGAACTGCTCGGCGGTGGTGTCGTTGACCAGCTCCTGGACCGCGCTGTAGTTCTCGGCGACGGACTCGATGCGGCGGGCGGCGTCGTCGCGTTTCGGGTTCGCGGTGAAGACGCCGCCGACGTCGGTCAGCGTCACGAGGAGGTCGACGTCGACGCCGATGGCGACCGACGACGACAGCATGTCGTTGTCGCCGATGCGGATCTCCTCGGTGGCGACCGCGTCGTTCTCGTTGATGATGGGGACGATGCCCCACTCCAGCAGCGTCTCGATGGTGTTGCGGGTGTTCGTGAACCGCTCGGGGTTCGAGAGGTCGTGCTCGGTGAGCAGCAGTTGGGCGATCTTCTGGTCGTAGCGGTCGAAGCTCTCCGTGTAGTGGCGCATCAGGTGGCTCTGGCCCACCGTCGCCAGCGCTTGGCTCTCCTCGACGGTTTCGACGTCCTCGTCCACGCGGCCGGTGCCGGCGCCGACCGCGCCGGAGGAGACGAGCAGGACGTCCTTCCCGCGCTCGCGGAGGTCCATGATGTCGTCGACGAGCTTGTCGAGCTTGTCGCGGTCCAGCCGGGACTCGTCGTCGGTCAGCGAGTTCGTCCCCGCCTTCACGACGACGCGCTCGGCGTCCGCGGCCTGCCGGCGCGCCGCCTCGACGGCTTCGGTGTCCTCCGCGTGTGCCTGCACCTGCTCACTCATCCTCGAACTCCTCCGCGAGCTCCCGGGAGCGCCGCTCGGCCGCCGCGACGGCCGCGCGCACCGCCTCGTCGGCGTCGCTGTCCCACAGCACGTCCATCCCCTCGATGGTCGTCCCCTTCGGCGAGCAGACCGCCTCGATGAGCTCGTCGACGCTGCGGTCGTCCTGCAGCACCGTCTCCGCGGCGCCCTTGAACGTCTGCGCGGCGAGGGTCTCCGCCTGCTCGGCGTCGAGGCCGGCCTCGACGCCCGCGTCCTTGACCGCCTCGATGAGGTAGAACGCGAACGCGGGGCCGCTGCCGTTGACCGCGGTCGCGACGTCCATCTGGGACTCGTCGACGACGACGTACTCGCCGAGGTCGTCGAGGAGGGCGCGCACCTCGTCGGTGATGCCCTCGCGGGTCGCGGCCGCGGCCATGTCCCGCGTCTCCGCGGCGAGGTTCGGCATGATGCGGACGACCTGTGCGTCGGTCTGCGCGGCGACGAAGTCCCGGGGGACGCCCGCCGCGAGCGTGATCAGGGTCTGGTCGGCGCGCAGGTCGAGGTCGTCGAGGACCGCCGCGGCGACGCTGGGCTTGACCGCGAGCACGACGACGTCCGCGTCGCGGGCCGCCGCGCTGTCCGTCGTCGTCTCGTCGGCGGCGTCTTCGACGCGCTCGAGGGCGTCGGGGTCGAGGTCGATCGCCGTCACTTCGTAGCTGCCGGCCTTCGCGAGCCCACGGACGAACGCCCCGCCCATGTTCCCGCAGCCGATGACGCTGACGTGTTTCATACCCCTACAGAGGGGGTTGGGGGTCATACCGTCTACGCTTCCGACGCGCCCGCCGACCCGCAAGTACGCTTTTGTCGCTGCCGAAGAAACGATACCCCGATGACAGACGAAGACCGCACGCGCTCCACGCTCGGCCGCGTCGCCCTCGGCCTCGGGCTCGCCCTGCAGGCCAGCGAGGACTTCCGCGACATGGAGGACACCGTCGAGTACGCCAAATCCGCGGGCGTCCCGATGCCCGACGTGGCCGCGCCGTTCGCGTCGGGGATGATGGTCGTCGCCGGCCTCGGCATCGCGCTCTGGCGCCTCCCGAAGCTCGCGACCGGCGCCGCAGCGACGTTCCTCACGGTGGTCACGGCGACGATGCACGACTTCTGGAACGCCGACGAGGACGACGCCAGCGGCGAGCGCCTCGCGTTCTTCGGGAACGTCGCGATGCTCGGCGGCGTGCTCGTCTTCCTGCGGGACGCCTACCGGTCGTAGCTACCCCGCCTCGGGGAGCAGCCACGCCGGCACGACCCGGGTGAGCGCGACCATGCCCGCGAGTTCGACGAGCGTCTGCGCTACGACGACGGCGGGCGCGAGCTCGTAGCCGGCCGGGAGCGCGAGCGCCAGCGGCAACACGACCAGCGAGTTCCGCGTCACCGCCGTGAACACGAGCGCGCGCCCCTCGCCAACGTCGACTTCTAGGAAGCCGACCGCGACGCGCGCGAGCAGCGGCATTACGACGAGGAACGCGACGTAGACGGGGACGACGGCGGCCACGCGGTCGATGGAGTCCCAGACGCGCGGGAGCTGCGAGCCGACGACGACGAACAGCGTCGCAGCCATCGCCGGCACGGGGAGCCACCCCATCGCGGCCTGCCAGCGGCGACCCGCCGCGGACCGTTCTGCCCACGCCTCGGTGAGCCACGCGAGCGTCAGCGGCGCCGCAATCAGGAACGCGAACGCCTCGACGAACGGGCGCGCGTCCACGACCCGCGCGACCTCCGGGCCGACGAACAGCCAGAGGAACCCCGGGAGCAAGAGCAGTTGCACGAGCATCAGCGCGGGCGTCGTCGCGGTCAGTTGCTCCGCGTCGCCGCCCGCGATCGCAGTAAAGGGGACGACGTAGTCGATACACGGTGTCAGCAGCACCATGAGCGCGCCGACGAGGACGGCCGGCGAGTCCGGGAGCGCGTGCGCGAGCACCCAGACGACGACCGGGACGACGAGGAAGTTCAGCGCGAGCGCGGCCGCGACGAAGCGCACGTTCGCGAACGCACGCCGCAACCGCACGAACGGAATCTCGAGGAAGGTCACGTAGAGGAGGACGGCCAGCACGGGGTCGACGACGCGTTCGAGGCTGCTGGCGGCGGCCGGCCGGCTCGCGGCGACGGCGCCGGCGAGCGCCACCGCGGCGGCGTAGACGGCGACCTGCCGGCGCTGCAGCCACTCCGCGTCCATGCACCGGGATTCTCGCGGCCGCGGGAAAAGGGGCGCGCTCGGCGCTTAGAACTGGAGGTGGGAGGTCGAACTCGGGGCCTCGTCGCCGCCGTCGTCCTGCTTCAGGCCGTCGTGGAGGTACTGCACGTCGTCGTCCGTGAGGTACACTTGGCCGTCCTCGACGGTGATGTCGACGTCGACGAGCGTCGTGTCCGCGGCCTCGCCGTTGTCGCAGTAGCCGCTGCACGTGTCGAACATCGACCCGTGCTTCGGGCAGACGACCTCGCCGTTCCGCACGACGGCGCCGACGCCCTCGCGGTAGAGCCGCTGGGCCTCGTGCGTGCAGCGGTTCACCCACGCCTCGACGCCGTCCTCGCAGGGGAGCAACACCACCTCCTCGTCGCCGCCGTGCTCGTCCCGCACCGTGAACACGTAGCCGTCCGCCTCGTGGACGTCCGCGACGCTCGTCACGCGATAGCGACCCATACCGCGAACGGCGGCCGGGACCACGATAGTTCTCACGGATGCGGCGGGCGATAGGAGAAGAATTCAGAACGCGCCGGTGGCGAGCGCGCCGGCGTCGAGGAGCAGCAGGACGGCGACGACCGAGGCGCCGTAGAGGAACGACGTGGCGTCCTCGCCGTCGTCGAGTTTGCCGGCGGCGACTTCGGTGAGGCCGGCGAGCGCGAACCAGAGCACGAGCATCGCCAGCACGAGGTGGCCGCGGCCGGTGCCGGTGAGCGCGCCGCCCTCGGTGTAGCCGGCGAGCGTGAGCATGTAGCCGCCGGAGAGGAGGAGGACGGCGGCGCTGGCTCGGGAGACGTTGCGGAGCGCGCCGACGAACGAGTCGCGGGCGTCCGCGGCGAGGCCGCCGGCGATGTTCGGCAGCGTCGCAGTCGCGAACAGGACGCTCCCGGTCCAGAGCCCGGCGAACAGCAGGTGCAGCGCGTACACGACCGTCTCGGTGACTGACATACCCGCCGGTTGCGACCGAATCGTGGTAAAACGCCGGGGTATCGGCGGACGCCTCCGTGAAGGCACGCTTAAGGCGCGCCCGCTACTCGATTCGGGCATGGAACTACGGGACCTCTCCGACCACGTGGAGTACCGGGCCGGTCGGGGCATCGAGGAGGTCGCACGGGAGCTGGGACGGGACCCCGCGGAGTTCGTGACGCTCTCCTCGAACGAGAACCCCCACGGTCCGAGTCCGAAGGCCGAGGCCGCCGTCCGCGACACCGCGCCGGAGGTCCACCGCTACCCGAAGGCCGTCCACGCCGACCTCACGGCCGCGCTCGCCGACCGGTGGGGCGTCGCCGACGAGCAGGTGTGGCTGGCGAACGGCGGCGACGGCGCGCTCGACTACCTCGCGCGGGCGTTCCTCGCGCCGGGCGACCGCGTGCTCG
>NZ_WPCF01000078.1 GCF_009741975.1 Halobacterium sp. CBA1126
GGAACCGACGGGACGGACGTCCTCTACTACGGCGAGCGCTTTCACGTCGCCGGTCGAGTACGTACCCCTCGGACCCCGATCGAGGTCGCGGACACTAGTTGGTTCAATCGGCTGCCGCTGCCGTGGTACACCGAGCGCGCGGACGCGACGACCGAGTCCACGCTGCGGCTGACCGAGCCCGCGAACGCGACCGAGCCGCCCAGCGTCGCCGGCACGGACGCGCCGGTCGTCGTGATAGCGGCCGGCGACTACCGGAGCGTCCGCGAGCACCTCGGCCCCGAGTACGAGGGGTGGACGTACGAACTCACGGCGACGAACACGATCGTCGTCGTCTTCGTGGACACCGAGGCGCCGGGCTTCGACGACCCGGCGTGATGGCCACGGACGTGCACACTCCGTCGGTTCGTTCGGCAATTCTTATGCAGGAGTAGGCGGAAGTCGCTGGTGATGACGGTACCCGTGCCCGGAGCGACTGTCGGGGTCGTCGGCGGCGGCCAGCTCGGCCGGATGCTCGCGGAGGCAGCGAGCCCGCTGGGCGTCGAGGTCGTCGTGCTCGACCCGACGCCGGACTGTCCGGCGTGCCCGCCGGCCGCCGACCAGATTACGGCGGCGTTCGACGACGAGGCGGCCGTCCGCGCGCTCGCCGAACGCGCGGACGTGCTCACGTACGAGATCGAGCTCGCGGACCCCGCGGTGCTCGCCGAGGTGAGCGACGAGCACGACGTGCCGGTCCATCCCTCGCCCGGGACGCTGGAGACGATTCAGGACAAGCTCGTGCAGAACCGCGCGTTCGAGGACGCCGGCGTCCCGGTCCCGCCGTTCCGCGGGGTCGACGACGCCGACGACCTCGAGGCCGCGTTCGACGAGTTCGGGCGGCCGCTGATGCTGAAGGCCCGCACGGGCGGCTACGACGGCCGCGGGAACGCGCCCGTCGAGTCGGTCGCCGAAGCCCGCGAGACGTTCGACGGCCTCGACGGGCTGGTCGCCGAGAAGCTCGTGGACTTCGAGCGCGAGCTGTCGGTCATCGCGGCCAGCGGCGACGGCGAGACGGCGACGTTCCCGGTCGCGGAGAACGTCCACGAGGCCGAGATTCTCCGGGAATCCGTGGTCCCCGCGCGCACCAGTGACGCCGTCCGCGAGGAAGCGACGGCCGTGGCACGGGACGTCCTCAACGCGCTCGACGGACGCGGCGTGTTCGGCGTAGAGCTGTTCGAGGTGGACGGCCGGATTCTCGTCAACGAGGTCGCGCCCCGCCCGCACAACTCCGGGCACTACACCATCGAGGGGTGTCACACCTCGCAGTTCGAGCAGTTCGCCCGCGCGCTCTGCGGGCTCCCGCTCGGGGACGCGACGCTGCGCCGGCCGACCGTGATGGCGAACGTCCTCGGCGACCCGGACGGCGAGGAGCGCCCCGCGGAGTTGGAGGGCGTATCGAGCGCGCTGCGGGACGACCGCGTCGCCCTCCACTGGTACGGCAAACGCGACGTGCGCCCGCTCCGGAAGATGGGGCACGTCACCGTCGTCGGCGACGACCGCGGCGAACTCCTGATGCGGGCTCGCGCCGCCCGCGACGCGCTCTCCTTCAGAGACTCATGACCACTGTCACAGACCTCGTCGAGTTGTTCGAAGCGGAAGCACAGCGGGACCGCCCCGACGAACAGACGCCCGACGTCGGCGTCGTCATGGGCAGCGACAGCGACCTCGACGTGATGGCGGGCGCCCACGACGCTCTCACCGACCTCGGGTTCGCGGAAGTCACGGACTACGACGACCCGCCGACCGGCTACACGTTCGAGTCCTGGGTCGTCTCCGCGCACCGGACGCCCGACCTCATGTACGCGTACGCCGAGACGGCCGCCGACCGCAGCCTCGACGTCATCATCGCGGGCGCCGGCGGGAAGTCCGCCGACCTCCCGAACATGACCGCGTCGCTCGCATACCCGATTCCGGTCGTCGGCGTCCCCGTCCAGGAGAAGTCCGTCGACTCCGTCATCGGGATGCCCACGGGGGCGCCCATCACGGCCGTCGACGCCGGGAAGTCGTACAACGCCGGGCTGTCGGCCGCGCAGTTCCTCGCGACCAGCGACGACGAGCTCGCCGAACGGCTCCGGGACCTCCACGCCGAACGGCGCGACGGCGTCGCCGACGTCTCCCGCGAACTCCACGAACGCGGGACGCCGGGGTTCCGCTCGGCGCGGGACTGACGGGCCACCGCCCCGACGTCCGAACGCCGCAGTCGCCCTGAAACCCCAGAATTCCCGCGTCTGCGGGCGTGCGGGCATAAATCAACGTTTATGGGCGTGGGGGCCAAACCTCCGCTCGTCACGGAGACACTCCTATGAATCCATGGATCGCCATCGGTATGTTGGCGCTCGTGGGCATCCTCATCCCCGCTTCGATGATGGTGGTGTCCGCGCTACTGCGCCCGACCGTACCTGAACAAGGGAAGCGAGCCACCTACGAGAGTGGCGAGGTTCCGACGGGGGACGCGCGCGTCCAGTTCAACATCCAGTACTACATGGTCGCGCTGCTGTTCCTCGTGTTCGACATCGAGACCGTTCTCATCTTCCCGTGGACCGTCATCTACCAGGACGCCGTCCAGTCCGCCGGCCTGACGCGTGCGCTGCTGCCGATGCTCGTCTTCATCGGCGTGCTCGTCGTCGGCCTCGCGTGGGCGTGGCGGAAGGGCGTCGTTCAGTGGGTGCGGACACCGCGGCACGGAGGAAAACCACATGAGCAGTGACCAACCACGCGACAGTATTACGGGAACCAGCGAACCGCTGACCGACACCCGCGAGGCCCGAATGGGGGAGGGCGTCGATAGCCGGTTCAACTCGAAGCTTCGGGAGGCGTTCGGCTCGACGCCGTTCATCCTCACGAAGTTCGACAAGTTCATGAACTGGGTTCGCGGGTCGAGCATGTTCATGCTGCAGTTCGGTATCGCGTGCTGCAGCATCGAGATGATGCACACCTACTCGGTCAAACACGACCTGGACCGCTTCCACGCCGGCGTCCCGCGGGCGTCCCCGCGGCAGGCCGACGTGATGATCGTGCCGGGGACCATCGTCTCGAAGTTCGCCCCGCGCATGAAGCGCGTCTACGACCAGATGCCGGAGCCGAAGTTCGTCGTCAACATGGGGAACTGTTCGACCTCCGGCGGCCCCTTCCAGGAGGGGTACAACGTCGTGAAGGGCGCCGAGGAGGTCATCCCGGTCGACATCCACATCCCGGGCTGCCCGCCGCGCCCCGAGGCGCTCGTCTACGGCGTCGCGAAGCTCCAGGAACGCATCGCCAACGGCGAGTCGTCGCCGGTGACGGTCAAGCCCTACGAGCTCGAGGAGTTCGGCGACCTCGACCGGGACGAACTCGTCCAGAAGCTCGCCGACGACATCGACGAGGAGACCCTCGTCATGCGCTACAACTGGGCTGATTCGCCATGAGTGCGTACGAAGAGCGCAACGTCGAACCCCCGACGACGGAGTCGGGCGACGTCGACGGCGACGCCATCGAGGAGCTGCTCGGCGACCACGTCCTCGACCGCGAGGACCACCTGAACGCCGACGCCTACGTCGTCCGCGCGGACGCCGTCCAGGACGTCCTCCAGACGCTGCGCGACGAGGCCGGCTTCGACCACCTCTCCTGTGTCACCGCGGAGGAACACGAGGACCGCTTCGAGAGCATCTACCACCTCAAGCAGTACGACGACCCGACCAACGAGGTCAGCGTCGTCGTGCCGACCTCCCGCGAGGAGCCGGTCAGCGAGAGCGCGGCGCCCGTCTTCCGCACCGCCGACTGGCACGAACGCGAGGCCTACGACCTCGTGGGCGTCCAGTACGAGGACCACCCGAACCTCGAACGCATCCTCCTCCCCGACACGTGGCAGGGCCACCCCCTCGGTCTCGACTACAACCAGGACAAGCCCCAGATCGTCACGTTCGAGGAGAACAAGAACCCGCTGGAGGACCACGCCCGCGGCGGCGAGGACTCGGACACGATGTACCTCAACATCGGTCCCCACCACCCCGCCACGCACGGCGTCCTCCACGTCGAGACGGTGCTGGACGGCGAGCAGGTCGCGGACGTCAACCCCGACATCGGCTACCTCCACCGCTGCGAGGAGCAGATGGCCCAGAAGGGGACGTACCGCTACCAGATCATGCCGTACCCCGACCGCTGGGACTACGGCCCTGGCGGCATCATCAACGAGTGGGCGTACGCCCGCGCCGCCGAGGACCTCGCGGACATCGAGGTCCCCGAGTACGCGCAGGTCATCCGGACGATGGGCGCGGAGATGTGCCGCATCGCCTGCCACCTGCTCGCCACCGCGACGTTCGCGCTGGACCTCTACGGCGACTTCACCGCCATCTTCATGTACGGCATGCGGGACCGGGAGGTCGTCCAGAACCTCCTCGAGGACCTCACCGGCCAGCGCATGATGTTCAACTACCTCCGGCTGGGCGGGGTCGTCTGGGACATCCCCGAGCCCCGCGAGGAGTACTTCGAGAACGTCCGGGACTTCCTCGACGACCTCCCGGCGAAGCTCGACGAGTACCACGACCTCATCACGGAGAACGAGATCTTCCAGTCGCGGTGCGTCGACACCGGCTACCTCGACCCCGAGGTCGCGAAGGACTACGGCGTCACGGGCCCGGTCGCCCGCGGCTCCGGCGTCGACTACGACCTCCGCCGGGACGACTCCTACGGCTACTACGACGAACTCGAGTGGGACGTCGTCACCGAGGACGGCGGCGACAACTTCGCGCGGCTGCTCGTCCGGATGCGCGAGATCGAGGAGTCGGCGCGCATCATCGAGCAGTGCGTCGACCTGCTGGAGGACTGGCCGGAGGACGAGCGCGAGATTCAGGCCAACGTCCCGCGCACCCTCAAGCCCGAGGCCGGCAAGGAGACCTACCGCGCCGTCGAGGGCGCGAAGGGCGAACTCGGCATCTACATCCGCGCTGACGGCACCGAGAAGCCCGGCCGGTTCAAGATCCGCAGCCCCGCGTTCTCGAACCTCTCCGCGCTCCAGGAGATGTCCACCGGGGAGTACATCCCCGACCTCGTCGCGACGCTCGGCAGCCTCGACGTGATTCTCGGGGAGGTGGACCGATAGATGACGACGGCGACGCCACTCCCCGACACCATCAACGACATCCTCGGCATCGGCGGCTTCGCCGGGGAGCTGCTGTCGATGCTGCTGGCCGCGGCGCTCGTCGGCACCATCATGCTGACGATGACGGCGTTCGCGGGCCCGTGGGCGAAGCGGAAGATCACCGCGGCGTTCACTGACCGCATCTCCGTCAACCGCATCGGCCCGATGGGCCTCGGCACCATCATCGTCGACGCCGTCCGCCTGCTGTCGAAAGAGCTCATCATCCCCGAGGGCGCCGACCGGCCCGCGTACGACGTCGCGCCGGTGCTGCTCGCGGGCTCGGCCATCCTCGCTTCGCCGTGATTCCGATGGGCAACGGCATCCAGCTCGCGGACCCCGAGACCGGGCTGGTGTTCGTGTTCGCCGTCGCGTCGATCGCGAGCCTCGGCCTCCTGATGGGCGGGTACGCGTCGAACAACAAGTACAGCCTCCTCGGCGGCCTGCGGGCCGTCGCACAGAACATCGCCTACGAGGTGCCGCTCGTCGTCACCGCGGCCTCCGTCGTGCTGTTCACGGGGTCGCTGCAGATGAGCGAGATCGTCGCCGTCCAGACCGCGGAGCTCGTGACCGTCGCCGGCATCCGGATTCCGGCGTGGTTCGCGTTCGTCAACCCGTTCGCGTTCGTGCTGTTCATGATCGCGAACCTCGCGGAAGTGGGCCGCAACCCCTTCGACACGCCCGAAGCGCCGACCGAGATCATCGGCGGCTACCAGACCGAGTACTCCTCGGTGTACTTCGTGCTGTTCTACCTCGGGGAGTTCGTCCACATCTTCCTCGGCGGCGCCATCATCGCGACGCTGTTCCTCGGCGGCCCGGCGGGCCCGTTCCTGCCCGGGTTCGTCTGGTTCACCATCAAGATCTGGGCGGTGTTCCTGTTCACGCAGTGGTGCCGGTCGGCGGTGCCCCGCGTGCGCATCGACCAGATCATCGAGATCGGCTGGAAGGGCCTGCTGGTCCTTTCGTTCGCTAATCTCGTGCTCACCGCAGTTATCCTCGGGGTGTTCGGACTATGATTGGACTACTCAAAGGGATGGCAACGACGATGAAACACGCCCTCGACGGGGAGACGTTCACCGTCGAGTACCCGGAGGAAGCGCCCGAAGTGAGTCCGCGCTTCCGCGGGGTGCACAAGTTCAGCCAGGAGCGCTGCATCTGGTGTCGCCAGTGCGAGAACGTCTGCCCGAACGACACCATCCAGATCGTCACGGACAAGCAGCGCAACGGCGAGCAGTACAACCTCCACGTCGGCCAGTGCATCTACTGCCGGCTCTGCGAGGAGGTCTGTCCGGTGGACGCGATCCTCCTCACGGAGAACTTCGAGTTCACCGGGGACACGAAACACGACCTCGTGTTCAACAAGGAACAGCTGAAGAACGTGCCGTGGTACAACGACCTCGACCCGCTGGCGTCCCGCGAACCCGACCGGGGTTCCTGGGTCGGCGAAGGCGAAGGCGAGGTCGACTACCAGTAGGCTCGCGCCCGTCTCGAAACGTACAAAGGGCGTATTTGCGAACCACAAGGTGACTGAAATGACGACCGAAACAATCGCGTTCGGGCTGTTCGCGCTACTCACAGTGGCGTGTAGCCTGGGCGCTGTCCTGGTGCGGGACGTGTGGCACTCCGCGCTGCTGCTCGGCGGCTCGCTGTTGAGCTTCGCCGTGCACTACGTGATGTTACAGGCGGAGTTCGTCGCCGCGATGCAGATTCTCGTCTACGTCGGCGGCGTGCTCATCCTCATCACGTTCGCAGTGATGCTCACGCGTCAAACGAGAGGTACAGAAGAGGTGACCAACGCATGACGACGCGGCCACGGCTGCGCGACCCGTCCACGTTCGCGACGGGCGTCGTCGCGGTCGCGCTGTTCGCCGTGCTCGCGGCCGTGTTCCTCGGCGCCGGCTTCGGGGGCGCGGTCGGGTTCGCGGGCGACGTGAACATCACGGCGTCCATCGGCTACGCCCTCATGGGCCTGCTGGACGTCGCGGGCGAGAACACCGCAAGCAGCGAGGGGTTCCTCGCGGCGTTCATCATCATCGCCCTGCTGCTCGACGCCGCCCTCGAAGGGTCGGTGCTGCTCGCGACCCGAGACAACGAAGGAGGTGACGGCGAGTAATGGCGGTCGCCGTCGAGTACTACCTCCTGTTGTCCGCGGCCGTGTTCTGCACGGGCGTGTTCGGCGTGCTCACGCGCGAGAACGCCCTGATGTTCCTCATCAGCGTCGAGCTGATGCTGAACGCCGCGAACATCAACCTCGTGGCGTTCTCGCACTTCTACGGGAACATCACCGGGCAGGTGTTCAGCCTGTTCGTGATGGGACTGGCCGCGGCGGAGGTCGCCGTCGGCCTCGGCATCGTGCTCGTGTTGTACCGGAACTTCGACGACGTCGACGTGCGCAACGCGACGACGATGAGGTGGTAAGATGGTAGGCGCAACTGAGCTCACTCCGGCAATTCCGCTGCTGCCGTTCGCCGCGTTCCTCGTGGCGCTGCTCGTCGGGCACTTCGCGCCCCGCCTGCTGCCGAAGGGCGGCGCCATCCCCGGCATCATCGCGACCGCCGGGTCGCTGCTGCTGTCCCTCTGGACGTTCCTCGCGGTGAGCGGCGGCGGCTACCACGCACAGGACATCTACACGTGGGTCGCCGGCCAGAGCACGTTCAGCCTCCACTTCGGCGTCCTCGTCGACCCGCTGTCGGCGATGATGCTGGTCATCGTGTCGCTGGTCGCGGTCCTCGTCCACGTGTTCAGCCTCGGCTACATGAACGACGAGGGCGAGACCGGCCTGCCGCGGTACTACGCCGGCCTCGGCCTGTTCACGTTCTCGATGCTGGCGTTCGTCGTCGCGGACAACCTCCTGATGGCGTTCATGTTCTTCGAGCTGGTCGGGCTCTGCTCGTACCTGCTCATCGGGTTCCACTTCCGGGAGGCCGGCCCGCCGAGCGCCGCGAAGAAGGCGTTCCTCGTCACGCGCTTCGGGGACTACTTCTTCCTCATCGGCGTCGTCGGCGTCCTCGCGACGTTCGGCACCGCCCGCTTCGTCGCAGTCGGCGACGGCGTCCAGAGCTTCCCGCACCTCGCGGAGCAAGCGCTCGCCGCCGCGGGCGGCGACGGCGCGATGCCCGAACACGTCGCGAGCTTCCTCGACGTCGTGGGTATGGAGCCCCAGACGTGGTTCGCGGTGCTCGGGCTGCTCGTGCTCGGCGGCGTCGTCGGGAAGTCCGCGCAGTTCCCGCTGCACACGTGGCTGCCGGACGCGATGGAGGGGCCGACGCCCGTCTCCGCGCTCATCCACGCCGCGACGATGGTGGCGGCCGGCGTCTACCTCGTCGCGCGCATGTACGGCTTCTACGCGCTGCTCCCGACCGTCCTCGCGGTCATCGCGCTGGTCGGCGGGTTCACGGCGCTGTTCGCCGCGACGATGGGCGTCGTGAAAGACGAGCTCAAGCAGGTGCTGGCGTACTCCACTATCAGCCAGTACGGCTACATGATGCTCGGGCTCGGCGCCGGCGGCTACGTCGCCGCAACCTTCCACCTGATGACCCACGCGTTCTTCAAGGCGCTGCTGTTCCTCGGCGCCGGGTCGGTCATCATCGCGATGCACCACAACGAGGACATGTGGGACATGGGCGGCCTCAAGGAGAAGATGCCCGTGACCTACTACACGTTCCTCTCCGGGAGCCTCGCGCTCGCCGGCATCGTGCCGTTCGCGGGCTTCTGGTCGAAGGACGAAGTGCTGTACTACGCGGTCAACTACGGCCTCGGCGAGAGCCCGATTCTGCTCGCCGCGTACGCGATGGGGCTGCTCGCGGTGTTCTTCACGGGCTTCTACACGTTCCGGATGGTGTTCCTCACCTTCCACGGCGAACCCCGCAGCGACACCGCCCGCGACCCCCACGGCGTCCGGTGGAACGTCAAGCTCCCGCTGGTCGTGCTTGGCGTCCTCGCCGCCACGGCCGGCCTCGTGAACATGACGCCGGTCGCGAAGGTCACCGGCCTCCACATCGAGTTCCTCCACCAGTGGCTGGTCATCCCCGAGGGCAGCGAGTTCGCCGCCCTCGGCTACGACCACTACCACCACCTGCTCGAGGCGTTCGCCGGCTACGGCGCCGCGGGCGTCGGCACGCTCGCTCCCGCCGCCGTCTCGCTGGCGCTCGCGTTCGGCGGCGCCGGCCTCGCGTGGGTGCTGTACAACGTCGACTCGCCGACCGAGCACACGGAGAAGCTCGGCGGCGTCAAGACCGTACTGTACAACAACTACTACCAGGACGAGTACCAGGTGTGGCTCGCCGAGGGCGTCACGCTGCCGCTCGCCCGCGCCGCCGACACCTTCGACCAGGGCATCGTCGACGGCGTCGTCAACGGCGTCAGCAGCGTGAGCCTGTTCGCCGGCAGCCGCCTCAAGCGGATTCAGGACGGGCTCGTCACGCACTACGCCGCCCTGTTGACGCTGAGTCTGGTCGTCCTCCTGGTGGCCTTCGGCCTCCTCGGGGGGTGGTTCTGAATGTTGATCGAAGCACTCATCGCCGTCACGTTGGTTTCGGCGTTCGCCGTCATGCTCGCGCCCGACGAGGTCGCGGGCAAGCTGGCGTTCGCCCTGAGTCTGCTCCCCGTCGCGGGGAGCCTCTGGATGTTCGGACAGTTCGACGCGAGCGGGAACGCGCTCTTCGAGAGCGGGTCGCTCGCGTTCGAGACGACCGCGCGCTGGATCAGCGTCGGCCCGTACGCGCTCAACTGGCACGTCGGCCTCGACGGCATCAGCATGCCGTTGGTCGTGCTGTCGACGATTCTGACGTCGCTGGCCATCGTGAGCGCGTGGACGCCGATTCAGGAGCGCCAGAGCCAGTTCTACTCGCTGATGCTGTTCATGCTGGCGAGCCTCCTGGGCGTGTTCACCGCGCTGGACTTCTTCGTCTGGTTCGTCTTCTGGGAGTTCGTCCTCGTGCCGATGTACTTCCTCATCGGCATCTGGGGCGGCCCGCGCCGGAAGTACGCCGCCATCAAGTTCTTCGTCTACACGAACGTCGCGAGCCTCCTGATGTTCATCGGGTTCGCGGCGCTGGTGTTCTCGCTGAACGTCAACTCCTTCGACATGATCGAGGTCACCGCGGCGCTGGCCGCCAACGACTTCGGCTCGACGTTCGGCCTCGGCGCGGAGACCCTGAAGGTGCTGGCGTTCTTCGCGATGTTCATCGGCTTCGCGGTGAAGGTGCCGATGGTGCCGCTGCACACGTGGCTGCCGGACGCCCACGTGCAGGCCCCCACGCCGGCCTCCGTGATGCTGGCGGGCGTGCTCCTGAAGATGGGGACGTACGCGCTGCTCCGGTTCAACTTCACGATGCTGCCGGGCGTCGCCCGCGACTACGCGGTGCTCATCGCCGCGCTCGCCGTGGTGTCGGTCATCTACGGCGCGATGCTCGCGCTCGCCCAGCAGGACCTCAAGCGCATCGTCGCGTACTCCTCGGTGTCGTCGATGGGGTACGTGCTTCTCGGGCTCGTGGCGTACAACTACTACGGGCTCGGCGGCGCGACCTTCCAGATGGTCGCCCACGGCCTCATCTCCGGCCTGATGTTCATGTGCGTCGGCGTCATCTACAACGTCGCCCACACCCGGATGGTCGGGGACCTCTCCGGCATCGCCGACAAGATGCCGGTGACCGCCGCGGTGTTCGTCGCCGCGGCGTTCGGCTACATGGGGCTGCCGCTGATGGCCGGCTTCGCCGGCGAGCTGTTCATCTTCATCGGCGGCTTCAGCGCGACGTTCCCGTACGCGCAGCTGTTCACGGCGCTGGCGATGTTCGGCATCGTCGTCGTCGCCGGCTACCTGCTGTTCGCGATGCAGCGCGTCCTCTTCGGACCGTTCAGCGCGGACACGGACTACGACATCGTGCCCGCGGCACCCCACGACGCGGTCGCCATCGTCGTGCTGGTCGTGCTGGTCGTCGTGCTCGGGACGGTCCCCGAGGTGTTCTACGGAATGATTCAGGACGCGGTCGACCCGATGGTGGAGTCGCTGCCCGAGGCAACCGCCGTCCTCACGGGGGGTGAGCTCTGATGGTGGAACTGCCGCCGCTGACGCCCCAGCTGCTGCTCGGGCTGACGGCCATCGTGCTGTTCGGCATCGACATCGTCGCCCCCGACACCCGGAAGAACGGGCTGCTGGCGTCGGTGAGCGCGGTCGGCACCGCGAGCGCCGCCGCCGTCGCGGCGTGGTTCCTCGCGGCCGGCACGGGCGACTACCGGTTCGTGCAGTTCGACGGCGCGCTCGTCGTCGACGCGCTGAGCCTGTTCTTCGCGTTCGTCGTCGGCAGCGTCGCCACGCTCGTCGTGGTCGCGAGCTACGACTACGTGGAGGGCGAGGACCACCTCGCCGAGTACTACTCGCTGGTCGTGCTCGCGGCGACGGGGATGACGCTGATGGCGGCCGCCAACAGCCTCGTCACCGTCTTCGTCGCGCTGGAGCTGGCGAGCCTGCCGTCGTACGCGCTCGTCTCGTTCCTGAAGACCGACCGCGGCAGCGTCGAAGCCGGCCTGAAGTACTTCCTCGTCGGCGCGCTGTCCTCGGCGGTGATGGTGTACGGCATCAGTCTCGTGTACGCCACGACCGGCACGCTCCTGCTGGACGGCATCGCGGCGGAGGTCGCGGGCAACCAGTTCGGCGGCGTGCTCGGCCTCGGCGTCCTGATGCTCGCCGGCGGGTTCGCGTTCAAGACGGCCGCCGTGCCGTTCCACTTCTGGGCGCCGGAGGCCTACGAGGGCGCGCCCGCGCCCATCAGCGCGTTCCTCTCGTCGGCGTCGAAGGCAGCCGGCTTCGCGGTCGCGTTCCGCGTGTTCGTGACCGCGTTCCCGCTCGACGCCATCGCCGCGGTGGCCGTCGACTGGTCGCTGCTGTTCGCCGTGCTCGCGGTGGTCACGATGACCCTCGGCAACTTCGCGGCGGCCACGCAGAGCGAGGTCAAGCGGATGCTCGCGTACTCCTCCATCGGGCACGCGGGCTACGTGCTGATGGGGCTCGCCGCGCTCCAGAGCGGCGCCGCGGACGCGAACGCGTTCGTGCTCGGGGCGTCGATGACCCACCTGCTCGTCTACGGCTTCATGAACACGGGCGCGTTCCTGTTCGTCGCGCTCGCCGAGTACTGGAACGTCGGCCGCACGTTCGAGGACTACAACGGCCTCGCGACCCGCGCCCCCGTGGCGTGCGTCGCGATGACCGTGTTCATGTTCAGCCTCGCCGGCCTCCCCGTCGGCGGCGGCTTCGTCTCGAAGTACCTGCTGTTCGCGGGGACCGTGCAGGCCGGCTTCGCGTGGCTCGCCGGCATCGCGGCCATCAACAGCGCGCTGTCGCTGTTCTACTACTCGCGGGTCGTGAAGGCCCTCTGGATCGAGGACCCGAGCGACGACCTCTCGCTGGAGGGGACGCCGACCGGCCTCTACGCCGCCGTCGTCGCCGCCGC
>NZ_WPCF01000028.1 GCF_009741975.1 Halobacterium sp. CBA1126
GAGGTCGGTCAGCGCGACGAGCGCGATGGTGACGAAGATGCCGCCCGGGCCGACGGCCGTGATGCCGACGCCGGCGAACAGGGAGAGCGCGACGAGGGCGGCGAGCGTGGCGGTGGGGATGCCTGCGGGCATCTGTCAGAGTCCGCCGGAGAGGATGGCCTCGATGACCGTCTGTCCGGCGCTCCACGCGGAGTAGACCGCGAGCAGGATGAGCGCGCTGTTGAGCGCGTTCAGCGTCCAGCCGTTCGTGTGCTCGCCCATCACGTCGCCGTCGTTGACCGCCCAGAACAGCAGGACCGCGGTGACGGGCAGCCCGACGACGCCGTTGTACGCCGGGAACAGCAGGATCATGTCGACGACGCTCAGCCCGAGGTACCTGTGGACGAGCGGGGAGAGGCTGCCGAGCGCCACGCCGCCGACGTAGATGGCCTTGAACACGCGGTCGTTGCCGGCGAACGCGCCGCCGAGCGCGTTCGAGATCATGTAGGCGGGCGCCCACATGATGGGGACGATGCTGTTGAACGCGGCGGCCAGCGTGCCGGCGAGGAAGACGGCCATCGCCCAGCCGCCGAGTATCTCGGCGAGCGCTCGCCCGGGCGTGATGAACGTCTGGAGCTGTTCGTAGCCGGCGGGCCGGAGGACCGCGGCCGCCACGACGACGATGGCGATGGTGGTGATGCCGCCGACGGCGTAGCCGATGCCGAGGTCCCGCCGCATCGTGGGGACGTCCGCGCGGGTGGTCCAGCCCTTCTTGTCGACGAGCTCGGACTCGAGGAAGAAGTTCGGCCAGAGCGCCGTCGTCCCGAGGATGCTCACCGCGAGCGCCATCGACCCGGTCGGCCCGAGCGACGGGACGAACCCGGTCGCTGCGGCGACCAGGTCGGGGGAGCTCGCGCCCGCGACGACGAGGTACGCGGCGAGCAGCACGAACATCATCGCGACCATGAGCCGTTCGACGACGTCGTAGCCGAGCACGCCGACGACGATGGCGGCGAGCCCGGTGAGGTAGGCGAACGGCTGCCAGCCGACCCCCTGCAGGTCGAGGAGGACGACGACGCCCTTCCCGACCGCGGCGGTCAGCTCAAGGGTCCACGCCACGCAGCCGACCGAGAGGACGACCATGATGGCTGTCGCGAGCGTCGAGCCGAGCTTCTCGCGGGCGAACGTCGCCAGGGACTCCCCGTGGATGCCGAGCCGCGCGCTCATGTCCTGGGCGAGAAAGCCGAGCAGTACCGCGCCGACGACGGCCCACAGCAGCGTGTAGCCGTACCGGACGCCCGCGGAGCTGGCGATGAACACCGAACCGGACCCGAAGTAGCTCGCGACCATCACGAGCGCGAGTCCGTACTTGCTGAAGAACCCCGAGACGGAGGGGATCGATGCGTCTTCGACGTAGTGACTTGCTTCCATGCTGGCTGGATATCGAATCGAACAGTCGTCTCGCTGACAATCCGGGGTGGTTGCGAGTCGCTGCCTCGGACTGATTGCGCGCCGCTGTGCCGGACTGTTGCGAGCCGCTACCGGCGACAGAGCGCTGGAGTGGCGGCCTCGAACCGGGGCGAGGACGCGCTCTCCGAGAGACAAACGCCGCGACACCGCAAGCAACGGGTCTCGGCCGAAAAGGAGTTGTGGCCGCCGCCGGACGGCAGCGACCCCCGGTCGACGACCCCCTCGGATTGTCGCTCCCACTCGTTCCGTTACAGGGAAGGGCCGGAGGACCGAGTTCCGGGTATGGGAACGCCGCTGGACACGCGCGAGGCGCAGGTCGAGGAGGTCATCGACCGCCTCAGCGAGGAGTACCCCGAGCCGGAGATCTCGCTGAACTTCTCGAACCGGCTCGAGCTGCTGATCGCGGTCATCCTCTCCGCGCAGTGCACCGACGAGCGCGTGAACAAGGAGACCGCCCACCTCTTCGAGAAGTACGAGTCCGTCGAGGCGTACGCGAACGCCGACGAGGACGAGCTCGCCGAGGACCTCGACTCCATCACGTACTACAACAGCAAGGCCGGCTACATCAAGGACGCCGCCCAGCGGATCCTTGAGGAGCACGACGGCGAGGTGCCGGACACGATGAGCGAGCTCACCGACCTCTCGGGCGTGGGCCGGAAGACCGCGAACGTCGTCCTCCAGCACGGCCACGACATCACCGAGGGCATCGTCGTGGACACCCACGTCCAGCGGCTCTCGCGGCGCCTCGGCATCACCGAGGAGGAGCGCCCGGAGAACATCGAGGCGGACCTGATGCCGGTCGTCCCGCGCGAGCACTGGCAGAACTTCACGCACTGGCTCATCAGCCACGGCCGGGACACCTGCACCGCGCGCAACCCCGACTGCTCGGACTGCCTGCTCGAAGACGTCTGCCCGTCCTCGAAGCTCGACCACGACGTCGACCTCGCCGACGGCACCGAGTGGTAAGCTGGCGTTTTGCCCCTCGAGTAAAGGGTCAAATGGGGGCTTTAGCTTTAGGAGGTGCTTTGAGGGAGCGCCGCCAACCCCCGACAGATGGCAGGGAATCGCTTGCTCCCGCTGCAGTCGTCCGTCGAGCGCGGCGACGGGTCCCGCGTGGTCGGCATCCGCGAGGACGCCGCCGACGAGGTGTTCGAGGCGCTCTCCTCGCGGACCGCCCGCGAGATTCTGGCGGCGCTGTACGAGGAGCCCGACACCGCGTCCAGCGTCGCGACGAGGTGGGGACGTCGCTCCAGAACGCCACCTACCACCTCGAGAAGCTCGTGGAGGCGGACCTCGTGGAGGTCGCGGACACGTGGTACTCCGAGCAGGGCCGCGAGATGAACGTCTACGCGCCCGCGTCCGAGTCGCTGGTCGTGTTCGCGGCCGACGAGGCGTCGAAGCCGTCGCTGAAGGAACGGCTCATGCGCGTGCTCGGCGCGGTCGGGTTCCTCGGCGTCGCGAGCCTCGTCGTCCAGCGGCTGTTCGGCGGGCGCGACGCGCCGACGGAGTTCCAGACCACGGGCGGCGACGCCGCCGACGCGCCCGCGACGACCGACGGCGGCGGCATCGGCATCATGAACGAGCAGGCCACAGAGACGGCGAACGCGACGACGACGGTCGCCGAGGGCGCCCAGTCGGGCGCGCAGGGGCTCCCGCCGGGGCTGTTGTTCTTCGCGGGCGGCCTGCTCGTGCTCGCGGTCGTGCTCGGCTACGTCTGGTACCGCGGGCGCTAGAACTCGGTCCGGTACTTCGTCACGAACCGGGCGACGCCGAGCACCCACGCGACCAGCCAGCAGAGCACGTAGCCGATTACCCCCGCGCGGAGGCGGAGCCGCCAGTCGCTCATGTTCTCGTGGATCTCGTCGAGGTCGACGTCCTGGTCGGGGTCGTGGTAGAGGTTGTACTCGCGTTTCGCGCGCAGGATGGGGACGATGCCGGTGAGCGCGAACGCCAGCAGCGCGTACGCCTGCACGCCGAAGAACGCGTGCAGGACGGCGAACCCGCCGAGCTGGTCGAACAGCTGGGGGACCATCCACGCGACGACGGGGACGGTGTTCAGCGCCAGCCCCGCGAAGATGTACGCGAGGTGGTGTTTGAGCGTCCCCCACGTGACGGTCTCGGCGTCGATGATGATCCACGCGCCGTAGAGGTAGCACGGGAAGCTCGCGGTGACCAGCACCGCCGCGACGCTCGCCACCGTCACGTCTGCGACCATGCCGGGGCGTTCGGGCGGCGCGACTAAACGCGTTCGCTTCGTTCCCCCGGCGCGGAAACCGTGTGACACCGGCACAAGACGTTTACCGGTCTCGGTCGCAGTCACGACTATGTCCCCGACGCGAACCGCGGTAGTCGCCCTCCTCGTCGCGCTCGCGGGCTGTGCGGGCTTCGCGCCCGCGGACGACGGCGAGACGACCGTGCCCACGAGCACACCCACCGGAACGCACACGGACGCCACGACCAGCCCGCCGACCGAGCCACACACCGCCGTCGGCACGTCCCACGCCCCCGAGCACCTCTCGGTGCGCGCGAGCGAGAACGTGGACAACGTCACCGTGACGCTGGCGCCCGGCGGCGACACCGAGACCTACGACCTGCCCGCGTACCGCGAAGTCGACCTCACGCGCGAGGTGCACGAGCGCGGCCACGACGTCCGCGTGGTCGTCGAGCGCGGGAACGAGACCGTCTTCGACCGGCGGGTGCTCGCGTACGAATCCTTCGACGTGACCGTCTACGCCAACGACACGCGGGTCGACTACGTCGTCGTGTAGGTCGGAAGCGTTTACCCGCTTCGCGCGCAACTCCGGGGTGATGACTGACTCCGACGGCGGCGACGGGGCGCCCGCGCCGGACGAGGAGCCCGACGCCGAGACGCCGGCGGAACTCCGCGAGCAGGTCGACTTCGAGGAGTTCGGTCCGCAGGAGATGGCCGAGCTCTCCGCCGAGGAGTGGGAGGCCGCCTTCGACCCGGACACGTGGATCACGGGCGAGCGGCTGCTCGACCGCGTGGAGAGCGACCTCCGCCACCGGGTCGCCACCCGGGACGTGTTCGCGGTCGTCGAGCGCGACGCCATCGACGGCGAGCCGGTCGTGCTCGCGTACTCCGACGAGGGGTACGCGGTCGTCTACGCCGACGGCACCGTCGAGGGCCGCGGCACCGTCCTCCGGGACGTGAAGCCGACGGTCGCGCTCTGCTCGATGGACGACTACGACGCGCCCGACGCGCCCGAGGACGCCGGCCTCCCCGACCCGCAGGAGGTCCCGGAGGGGAGCGGCGGCCTCGGGACGACGCTGCTCCAGTACATCGGCCTCGCGCAGGTCGTCGTCGGCGTCCTGCTCGTGCTCTCGCCGTTCGTCTACGACCCCGTCGTGCGGGGGTGTCCGCCCGTCGCCGGGTCGGCCGCCCACGCCTGCACGGTCGCCGGGACGACGCTCCGGCTCCACCCGCTCGGAAACTCGGCCGTCATCGCCGTCATCGCCGGCGTCGGCTTCGTGCTGTTCGGCGCGCTGATGTTGCTCGTCGTCGCGAACGCTCGGCTGTCCGACCGCTTCCGCGCCGAGGAGTTCCGCAACCGCCTCCGCTCGGCGGGGCTCGGGGACGGCGAACGACCGTCGTTCGTCCCCGAGACCGACAGCCACCCGGACGGCTCGGAGGACCCCTGAACGGGCCCCTGAGACCCGGTACTACTCGTCTCCCTCCGGACAGCCATCGGTGGGTTTATGCGGATGCCATCCTGATTCGTGAATGTATGAAGAGGCGGGACTTTCTGAAGATTGCGACCGGCTCGGCCGGCGGCGCTGCAGCCATCGGCGCGGCCGGCGCTCGGTCGGCCTCCACGTCCGCCGCCGTCCAGGAGGACGACGGGAACAACACGACCTCCGACAACGGCACCGCCGCCAACGGCACGGCGGAGAACGGCACCACGTCCGGCGGCGGCGAAGGTGAGAGCGACGAACTCCCGGGCGCCGGAACGACGAAGACCGTCGCGGTCGGTCCCAACGGGAACAACGTCTTCGACCCCGAGACCGTCTACGTCCAGCCGGGAGCGACGGTCCAGTGGGTCTGGGAGTCCGACGGTCACAACGTCGCGCCCGACGGCATCCCGGACGGGGCGAGCTGGGAGGGCCACGAGCCCATCGAGAACTCCGGGTTCGAGTACGAGCACACCTTCGACGGGCCGACCGGCGAGTACAACTACATCTGTACCCCGCACGCCCAACTCGGCATGGAGGGCGTCGTGGTCGTCAACGAGAGCGGAGAGGCGCCCGGCGGCGGAGGCGGGGGCGGCGGCGCTAGCGGTCCCGACCCCCACCACATGGGCGTGCCGTTCCAGGCACACTTCGTGGGCATCGCGACTATCCTGATGATGATCGTGTCCCTCGTGTACGCCTTCTTCGTCCTCAAGTACGGCGAATCACCGAACGCGAGCGCACCCAACAAAGAATAAATGTCCTCGAAAGGCTCCAACTACGGCGACATCCACCGGTACGAGCCCGCCCGCGAGAGCACGGCCGCGACCGTCGCGATCGTGTTGCTGACGTTCGTGGAGATCGCGTTCGTCGCGGTGTTCGCGTACGGCCTCATCACGGGCTGGGGCGTCGACCCGACCGGGAACATGTACCTCGGGTTCCTCCTCTCGGCCATCTTCATCGACCTCTCGTTCGTCCTGCTCCTCTACCGCAAGGAGTTCCTGCCGGACGTGATGATCGTGAAGAAGCGCCGCCGCAAGTGGGAGGACCTCTACGTCCGAGAGGACCAGGTCGACGGCGAGTCCGCGTTCGGCGACGTCAGCGAACAGTTCAAGAAGGCACTCTACCCCTACTACGAGAAATAACATGTCCGACAAGTACCCAGAGAGCTCGGGACGCCGCCGCTTCGTGAAAGGCGTCGTCGGCAGCGCCGGCGTCGCCGGCATCGGCACCGCCGGCGTCGCCAGCCTCGACGCGGTCACCAACCCGACGGGGGCCGGTGGCGGTCAGACGACGTACTTCGGCGTCCAGAACACCGGCGGTCCCGCCCCGCGTGCGATGCCGATGGTCCCCATCGAGATCGACGACGAGGGCTACCTCCGCGGCGTCTACCCCGAGGTCAAGGAAGTCGAAGAGCAAGGCCAGACCATCCAGGTCGCCCGCGAAGAGCTCGGCGGCATCACGTACGAGGTCGACTGGTTCCAGTACTGCGGCATCCAGGACTACCAGGGCCTCCAGCCGAGCTACGACGGCGACAACTACTTCCGGTACACGGGCGGCTCCGGTTCCTACGAGTGGCAGCCCGGCTCCGGACAGGTCCACGTCGACGACTTCTCGGACTACGACACGTGGGGGAACGACTACGGCGAGGACGGCATCGGGAAGCCCGCCTCGGTCACGTGGCGCTCCCAGGACACGGACAACTCGATTCCGGTGCAGGTCATCCGGAGCACGCTCCTCGAGGAGGCCGTCGCCGAGGCCAGCGGCGAAGTCGCCGACTGGCTCGAAGCCGCCACGCAGGACGGCTTCATGGCGTTCCTCAACAAGTGCACGCACTACTGCTGCGTGCCCGGCTACCGCTCCTCGAACTACGAGGGCGCCGGGGACAAGATCTACTGTGCGTGCCACCAGTCCATCTACGACCCGTACAGCATCGTCAAGCGCAGCTTCACGGCGTACCCGCGCCCGGAGGACGGATAGATGAGCGTCGAACGCAAGGACGACCACGACCACGACGCGTGGCTCGAGGAGAAGGACCTGACGCCGATCGAGCACACGTTCCTCGCGACGCTCGTCTGGCTCGACAAGCGCCTCCGGCTGGTCGACTACCTCGAACTGCTGGAGACGCTGTACTACCGGGTCAACCTCCAGATGCCGAAGAGCCACACCGAGCAGTACAACCTCGACAACAAGTTCTGGTACTGGTACCCGCTGTACTCGCTGGGGTTCTTCTCGACGCTGGCGTACGTCGTCGCGGCGATATCCGGCGCGCTGCTCGGGTTCTACTACTCGCCGTCCGCGGCCGCCGGCGCCGTCGACATCGAGGGCGCGACCGTCGCATACAGCACGGTCGCGACCATCATGACGGACCTGAACTTCGGGTTCTTCCTCCGGTCGCTGCACCGGTGGGCCGCGCAGGTGATGACCGCCGCGGTGTTCCTCCACATGCTCCGCGTCTACTTCACGGGCGCGTACAAGGAACCCCGCGAGGTCAACTGGATCATCGGCATCGTCCTGCTCAGCCTCACGATGGTCTTCGGGTACACGGGCTACCTGCTCCCGTGGGACCAGCTGGCGTTCTGGGCCGGGCAGATCGGCGTCGAGATGAGCCTCTCGATTCCGCTCATCGGCGAATGGGTCGCACAGCTCGTGTTCGGCGGCTTCTCGCCGGGCCAGCCGACACTCCAACGCATGTACATCTTCCACGTGTTCCTGCTCCCGTTCGTGGTGACGACGGTCATCGCCATCCACCTCGGGCTCGTCTGGATGCAGGGCATCGCGGAACCCCACTAACACCATGGCAGACGACGAACACACCGACGACGCGGCTCGCACCGACGGCACGGGCATCGTTCCGCCGGACGACGAGACGCCGACGTGGCGCGAACGCAAGGAACGCACCACGGGGCTCTCCCGGCTGACCTACGAGTACTTCGAGCGCTCCCGGCGCGAGGACCAGGACCTCCGCGAGGAGTCCGACTACGTCGAGCGCGACGTGCTCGCGTTCCCCGTCTGGCCGCACGAGCTCATCCGCAACCTCGCGCTCACGAGCTTCTTCGTCGGGATGATCTTCTTCCTGGCGTCGACGCTGCCGCCGCACCTCGGCGCGCCCGCGAACCCCAGCCAGACGCCGAGCATCATCCTACCGGACTGGTACCTCTACTGGTCGTTCGGCCTGCTCAAGCTCGGCCCGCTGAACCCCGACCTCGCCATCCTCGGCGGGGAGAAGCTGATGGCCGACCGCACGTACGGCGTGGTCGCGAACCTCGTCGTCGTCGGGTTCATCGCCATCGTCCCGTTCCTCAACAAGGGGAGCGCACGCCGCCCCGTCGAGCAGCCGTTCTGGGCGTCGGTCGGCGTGATGGGCGTCGTGTTCGCGGTGACCATCAGCGCGCTGTCCATGAAGAACCTGGTTCCGCTGGACTCGAGCCTGCTGTTCGACCTGACGTTTCTCGTGCCGCCGATCGCGGGCGCCATCACGTACGCGGTGCTGAAGACGATGCGCGAGGGGTACATGTACGACCTCAACCGCCGGTACTACAAGCTCCGGCCGCCGAAGTAACCGGCTCCCGCCCCACGTCTCCCGCCTCACTTCTCTCGCTTCGCGTTCCTGCCTCCGAATCTCACGCTGCCGTTCTCACTCGCTTCCGGCCGACCGCGAGAGTGAAGTATCGCCCGGCCGTGCTGTCGGCTAATGGGCGACGACGAACGCGGCCGCGACGTGGTCGTACCCGACCGGCTCTACAAGTCCGTGACAGTGTTCTCGACGCTGTTCGCCGTCGTGTCGGTCGTGCTCGGGTTCGTCGCGCTGGACACCGCGACGAACGCGGGGCGGGCGGCCCCGGAGGACGTGAACGTCGCGTTCGCGGCGCTGGGCGTCGGGCTCATCGCCGCGGGCGGACTCGTGTACGCGTTCTCCTCGCGGTTCCGCGCCAGCGGAATGGCAAAGGATAAAGACAGCGGCGACGAACCTTCGGATAATGGCTGACGAGTTCGCGAAGGGGCTCGGCCTGCTGACGGGCGCGGGCCTCATCTGGATGGTGCTTGCGGGCTGGTACAAGACCCCCAGCTTCTCGGGCGCACAGCTCACCGGCGCGCCGCCGAGCGACCTCTCGATGCTCGGCGAGGTCGCGCTGATACTGCTGGAGTCGATGTTCTGGCTGGCCATCTTCGGCGCGCTCCTCTTCTGGGTGGGCGTGCCGCTCGGCCGCGAGCTGTACGCGAAGGTCGAAGGCGAATAACGCTCTTCTCGCCGTCCGTTCTCGAAACCGCGTAGCCGCGCCGCCGTCCTCGTCGACTTCGCGTTCCGCACCGACGGCTACGCGTCCGTCGTCAGCGTCGCGGAGAAGCGTGCGGTCCGGTCACGCCGCTGCTCGGTCGGTTCGAAGCGGGGAGGACGGGCCTCAGACGACCTGCATCCAGTACGGCTTGACGAGGAAGAAGACGCTGATGTAGGCGGCGTACAGGAGCGTGAGCGTCGCCGCGGCGAGGGCGCCCTTCGGGGCTTCCAGTTCGAGCCCCTCGCGGGCTTCGACCTTGCGCGCTTCGAGTTCGAAGAAGTCCGCGAGGAACGTGCCGAGCGCGAGCACGGACAGCACCATGCCGCTGTGGTGGTGGAGCGTGAGGTAGTAGAAGCTCAGCAGCACGAGCCCCCACGTCGTGAACGCGTGGAACGGGTGCCACGAGAGCGCGTCCGCGCCGTCCTCGGCCTGTCGTTCGTGGGCGCCGTGGGCGATGCGCCGGCTGACAAAGTTCAACAGGACCATGACCAACACGGCGTACTCGGCGTAGGGCGCGAGCACGGCGTCGAGTGGCCCGAAGAGCGTGACCGATGGAACTGCCATGCGCGAACGTCGGTCTGTCGCGGTATTATGTCTTTTCCAATACGCTCAGTCGAAGCCGACGCCCCGCGAGGCGGGGACGACCGCGACGGGGAACGGCGCCCCCCAGTCGAGCTCGACGGGCGCGTGGGGCGCCGCGAACCCGTGGGCGCGGCCGTCGACGAACAGCGCGACGTCGGCCTCCTCGCGGACGACGGTGACGGCGGCGGGCGCGTCGACGACCCACTGGACGCGCTCGACGCGGAACGGCGCGACCGGGACGACCGCGAGCGCGTCGGCGTCCGCGGACAGCAGCGGCCCGCCAGCGTCCGCGGCGTACCCGTGGCTGCCGGCGGGCGTCGCGACCACGACGCCGTCCGCGCGCACCTCGTCGACGCTCCGGCCGCGGGTCTCGACGGCGTACTCGGAGATGCGCGCGGGCTCGTCGGTCACGACCATCACGTCAGCGAGCGCGCGCACCGCCGTCTCGCCCGCGGTGACGGCGAGCGTCTGGCGCTCGGCGACCTCGTAGTCGCCGGCCGCGAGCGCGGCGAGCGCGTCCGCGCGGTCTGCTCGCGGGACGCCGCCGTACTCGGTGCCCGCGCCGACCGGGAGGACGGGCGTGCCGGCGGCCGCGTCGAGCGCGTCGAGGAGCGCGGCCTCGCCGAGCGCCGCGACCACGTCCGCGTCGAGCGCGCCGTCGCCGACGACGGCCTCGCCGCCGGCGTCGCGGACGACTTCGGCGGCAGCCGCCGCTCCGTCGCCGAGAACCCCGACGCGCGTCACCGGCCCACCCCGCGCTGCGTCGTCTCGCTCATCGTCGGAAGGCGGGCCGGCAGTCGCAAAAAGGCTACGGGCTCGCGGTCAGTACGGCCAGTCGCCGGTCACCTTCATTCCTTCCGCGAGGCCCTCGTCCTCCAGCGCCGCGGCGACGTCGGCCTCGCTGGCGTGCGCGACCGCGAACCCGTCGTCGGCGAGGTCGACCGCGAGCTCGGTGAGCAGGACGGACTGCTCGCGGAACGTCCGCGCCTCCAGTTTGTCGAGGGTGTCCGCGTGCGTGTGTCCCCAGCCGCGCCCGTCGCCGTCCGTCTGACTGGTGACGTGGTAGCCCGGGACGCCGAACTTCACGTACTCCCAGTGGTCGGAGTGGGGCCCCATCTCCGGCGTGACCGAGATGGGGTGGTCGAAGCGGTCGGCGACCTCGCGGGCGGCGTCGCCGAGCGCGTCGAAGCCGTGGACGTAGCACTTCAGCGTGCGGCCGGCGACCACGCCGTCCAGGTTCAGGACGGCGCGGACGTCGTCGCGGTCGCGGTTCGCGGCGTCGTACGCCGAGCCGACGAGCCCGACCTCCTCGGCGCCGAAGCAGACGAAGTGGACCTTCGTGTCGAGGTCGCCTTCGCGGTCGGCGAGCGCGCCCGCGAGTTCGACGACCATCGCCGTGCCCGCGCCGTTGTCCATCGCGCCCTCCGCGACGTCGTGGGCGTCGACGTGGCTCGTCACGAGGACTTCCGCCTCGGTGTCGGGGCCGAGCGTCGCGTGGACGTTCTGGCTCGTCGCGTCCCCGACCTCGGCGGTCACGGAGACGTCGACCGTCTCGCCGTCGTACTTCCGCGCGAGCCGCGCGCCGACCTCCTTCGAGACGCCGACCGCGGGAATCTCGCCGAGCGGCCGCTCGTCGGTGCCGACGCTCCCCGTCGGCGGGAGCTGACCCGCGACGTGGTTCCGGTAGACGAACGCCGCGGCGCCCGCGTCGACCGCGTGGTAGTACTTCTCGCGGCGGTGGAGGTAGCGGTCGTACCAGTCCGGCACGTCCGAGGCCACCATCGCGACCTTCCCGTCGAGGTCGGCGTCCTCGAAGTCGCTCGGGAGGCCGTAGCCGAGGTCGACGAACTCCCCGGCGACGTCGCGTTCGGGCTTCGCGGGAGCGCGATGCACGCCTCCTCGCCGTCCGGCGTCACGACGGCGCTGTCGCCGCGCGTCCAGCCCTGAATCTCGAACTCGTCGAGGGTGGCGTCCCCGCAGGCGGCCGCGAGCGCGTCACGGGTGGCTTCGGCGGCCTCGCGCTCGCCCGGCGACCCCGCCATCCGGTCGCGGACGTCGACGAGCGTCTCAAGGTGGTTCCAGCCGGCGTCGCTGGTGAACACGTCGCCAATCCAGTCGGTCATGACTGGGCGGACGCCGACCACGCGTAAGTCGTTTCGGGAGAAGAACCGCGGGACGCGGCGTCGGTCGCCGCGTTCAGATGTCGCCTTCGTCCTTCAGCCCCTCGATGACGTCGTCCACGAGGGACTCGGCGTCGTCGTAGGGGAACTCGGCGCGGCTGGAGAGCTTCGTCGCCAGCTCCATCGCGGTGAACGACTTCCCGCCGGCCTCGAACTTCGTCGACGGGCCGTTCGGGAGCGCGGGCACGAGGTCCATCTGATTGTTCACCGGGTAGTCGGCGCCCGAGAACGCGTCTAAGAGTTCCTTGCGGAGTTCGGCTTCGACGTCTGCCATGGTCGCACGTGCACAGCGCCCGTGCAAAAGGGTTCTGGAACCCTCGACCCCGCGCCCGGAGTTTCCGCGCGACCGGGCTGATAAACGCCCGCACAGGTTCGGCTCGCAGTTGAAGGCCCCGCCGGCCGTATCCCCGGGTATGCCGCCGGACGGCCGCGAGACGGGCGCGTCCTGCAGCGCGTGGGACAACTCCCGCTGCGAGGGGACGCCGCACTGCCAGCCGCGCTGCCCGCGGGCGTTCGACGCCGACGGCGACCCGTTCGTCGTGCGGCCGCTCACGTCGGCCGACCGCGAACCGCTCGTCGAGATGTACGAGGCGATGGACGTCGAGGCGACGACGCTCGGCCTGCCGCCGCGGACCCGCGAGCGCGTCGAGCGGTGGCTGGACGGCCTCGCGGACGCCGGTCGGAACCTCCTCGCGGTGGGCGACGACGGCGTCCGCGGGCACGTCGCCGCGGCGCCCGTCGACGCCAGCGACCCCGAACTCGTGGTGTTCGTCCACCCCGACCACCGCGGCCGCGGCGTCGGCACCGAACTCCTCGAACAGCTTGTCGCGTACGCCGACGCCGACGGCTGCGAGTCGCTCGCGCTGACCGTCGCCGAGGACAACGAGCGCGCCGTCCACGTCTACGACAACCTCGGGTTCGACGTCACCGAGCGCCTCCGCGCGGAGCTGACGATGCGGCTCGCCCTCGAGGAGCCGCTCGTCTCGCGCGTGAAGCGCCCGCCGGCGGCGCGGCGCGAGGACTGACCCGCCGGCTCCGTCTCCGGCCCGCGGGAGCCGCAAACCAAAGTATTCAGTACCCGGTGTCCCCTAGCCCCGGGCATGAACTCCGATGCAGACGAGCGGGTGACGCGCCGCAGCTTCCTCCGGGCGGGCGCCGGTGCGGCCGCCGCCGGGGCCGTCGGGGCCGCCGCGACCGGGAGCGCCGCCGCACAGGAGGACGGCGGCGCGACGGTCGTCACCGTCGGCCCGGGCGGGAGCAACGTCTTCGACCCCGAGACCGCGTACGTCCAGCCGGGGGGGACCGTCCGCTGGGAGTGGGCCAGCAGCGGCCACAACGTCGTCCCCGAGTCGACGCCCTCCGGCTCCGACTGGGCGGGCCACGAGCCCCTCGAGGACTCCGGGTTCACCTACGAGCACACGTTCGAGACGGAGGGGACCTACGAGTACATCTGCACGCCCCACGCCAGCCTCGGCATGGAGGGCACCATCGAGGTCACCGAGGACCCGCCGGAGCAGACCGGCTACCAGTCCCTGCTGCCGGACAGCGCGCTGAACCTCGGCGTCGCGGCGACCGGGTCGATGGTCTCCGTGCTCGGGCTGACCTACCTGTTCATGCGGTACGGCGGCGACTACGAGGGCGACCTCGAAGAGTAGTTCTCAGACCGTCACCCACTCGCGGCGGTCGTCACTGCGCTCGACGGCGTCCAGCAGCCGCTGGACCGCCAGGCCGTCCGCGAACTCCGGCGCGAACTCGCCGTCGCCGGCGGCCGCGGTCAGGAACTCGCTGTTCTCGTGGACGAACGTGTGCTCCCAGCCGAGCACGTGGCCCGGCGGCCACCAGTGCTCGCCGTACGGGTCGTCGTCGTCCGTGACGAGCACCGTCTCGAAGCCGCGGCCGTCGCCGCGACGGACCTCCAGTTCGTTGAGCCGTTCGAGGTCGAACCGGACCGCGCCCTCGGAGCCGTCGATCTCGAACGTGTGGCCGTTCTTCCGGCCGGTCGCGTACCGGGTCGCCTCGAAGGTGCCCATCGCGCCGTTCTCGAACTCGGCGTGGGCGGCGAACGCGTCGTCGACCGTCACGGGACGCGGCTCGGTCTCGCCCTCGGGGACGCGCTCCTCGACGAACGTCTCGCAGTGGCCGCTGACGGCGTCGACGTCGCCGACGAGGAAGCGCGCGAGGTCGAAGCTGTGCGCGCCGAGGTCGCCGAGCACGCCCGACCCTGCGGTGTCGGCGTCCAGGCGCCACGACCACGGGGCGTCCGCGTCGGCCAGCCAGTCCTGCAGGTAGCGGAAGCGCGCGTGCCGAATCTCCCCGAGCTCGCCCGCGTCGACGAGGCGCTTGGCGTACCGGACGGCGGGCACGAACCGGTAGTTGAACCCGACCGCCGCGGTCGCGTCGCTGTCGGCGGCCGCCTCCGCCATCCGCTCGGCGTCCGCCACCGTGGGCGCGAGCGGCTTCTCGCAGAGCACGTGGACGTCGTTCTCCAGCGCCGCGATGGAGGGTTCGACGTGGACGTCGTTCGGGCCGAGGTTGTAGAAGACGTCGACGTCGTCGACGGCGTCCCGCCAGTCGGTCTCCACGCGGTCGAAGCCGAGGCGGTCGGCGGCGTCGCTGGCGGCGTCCTCGTCCCGGCCGACGAGCACGTCCAGCGACACCTCGGGCGCGTCGGGGAAGAACTGGGGGAGCGTCCGCAGCGCGTTCGCGTGCGCGTCGCCCATGAACCCGTAGCCGAGCATCCCCACGGCGAGCGGTTCCTCGGTCACTGCGCCGAGCACCTCCGGTCGGCCGCGTCGCGTCCGGTCATGGGTCGGCGTTCACTCGCCACAGGATAAACGTTGCCGGTCAGCGCGTCCGCACGTCGAGGTCGACGGGGCGGCGCTCGCCCTCGAGGTCCGCGACGACGCGCTCGACGACGCGCTCGCCCTCCTCGACGACCTTCTGGACGACCCGCTCGACCACCCAGTCCATCGACACCAGCCGCGGCAGGTCCAGCGACCCGCGCGCGCTGTCCGTGTCGTAGGTCACGACGAACGTCACCCGCGCGCCGTCGTCGGTCTCGGCGACCTCCCAGCGGCCGTGGGCGTCGATGCCACTCACCAGTTGCCAGTCGATGCGCTCGGGCTCGTCGGTGTCGGTGACCCGCGAGCGCACCGAGTGGGTGAGCTTCCACCACGCGAACGTCAGCTCGTACTCCGTGCCGGCGCCGCCGCTCCCGTGCTGGGTGACCTCCCGGAGGTGCTCGGAGTAGTCGGCGTACCGCGGGAAGTCCGCGACGAACGCGTACGCTTCCTCGACGGGGACGCGGACGTCCGTGCTCACTTCGACCGTGTTCACAGTCGCGCTTGGCCGTGCGGCGACAAAGGTCTACTGCGGCCGCCGCGACCGCGGCGCTTGTGTCCGTCGAGCGCGAACCCCGGGACATGTCCGAACACGTCGCCGTGGTCGGTGGCGGGCCCGCGGGCCTGACCGCCGCCATCTACACCGCACGCGCCGGCCTCGACACGACCGTCTACGACGCCGACGAGCCGATTCTCGCTCGCAACGCCCACCTCGAGAACGTCCCGGGGTTCCCCGCGGGCGTGAACGCCCGGACGTTCCTCGACGCCACCCGCCAGCAGGCCGAGAACGCCGGCGTCGAGTTCGTCGAGGCGCGCGTCGAACGCGTCGCCGACACCAACGACGGCTTCGTCGTCGAGACGGACGCAGCCGCCACTGACACCGCGGACTTCGTGGTCGCGGCGTCGTGGCCGGACAGCTCCTACCTCGACGACTTCGAGCTGTCCCGCATCGACCGCGGCTCGAAGACGATGCTCGACGTCGACGAGTTCGGCCGCACCGACGTCGACGGCGTCTACGCCGCCGGCCGGCTCGCGCGCCAGTACCACCAGACCGTCGTCGCCGCCGGCCACGGCGCCACCGTCGGGCTCACCGTCATCGACGACAGCGACGTCCCCCACTACCACGACTGGGTGGCGCCCGAGGGCTACTTCACGGGCCGCGACCGGGACGTGCCGCCGGGCTGCGAGGAAATCGGCGAGGCCGAGCGCCGCGAGCGCGAGCGGGAGAGCCTCGACGCGCTCGCCGCGCTGTCGCCCGCCGAGCCGCCGACGATGCACCCGAGCGTCGCGGACGACGACTGACCCGCCTTCTTTATAGCCGGGGGCGCGAACACCCGGTGAATGCTCTCCGGAGTGAACGTCGCCCTCGGGGTCACGGGCAGCATCGCGGCGGTGAAGGTCGTGGAGCTCGCCCACGAACTCCGCCGGCGCGGCGCGAGCGTGCGCGCGGTGACCACCGAGAGCGCCCGAAGCATCGTCCACCCGTGGGCGGTCGAGTTCGCGACCGAGGAACCCGTCGTCACCGAGATCACGGGCGCGGTCGAACACGTCGAGCTCTGCGGCCGCGACGGCTGGGCGGACGTCTTCCTGATCGCGCCGGCGACCGCGAACACGGTCGGGAAAATCGCGGGCGCCGTTGACGACACGCCAGTGACGACGTGCGCGACGACCGCGCTCGGCGCCGGCGTCCCCGTCGTGGTCGCGCCCGCGATGCACGAGCCGATGTACGACCACCCGGGCGTGCTCGACGCCATCGAGCGCGTGGAGTCGTGGGGCGTGGAGTTCGTCGACCCGCGCGTCGAAGAGGGGAAAGCCAAAATCGCGACCGAGGAGGCCATCGCGGTCGAGACGGCGCGGGCCGCCAGCGACCACCCGCTCGACGGCGAGCGCGTCGTCGTCACGAGCGGCGCGACCAGCGAGCCAATCGACCCGGTGCGCGTGCTCACGAACCGCGCGTCCGGGCGGACCGGGCGGGCGGTCGCCGCGGGCTGTTACGTCGCCGGCGCCGACGTCACGCTCGTCCACGACGGCGACGACGTCCCGTACGCCGACACCGTGCAGGTCGAGACCGCCGCGGAGATGCTGGCGGCGACCCGCGAGGCGTGCGCGGACGCCGACGCCCTCGTCTCGGCGGCCGCGGTCAGCGACTACACCGTCGAGGCCAGCGAGGAGAAGATTCGCTCCGGGCAGGCCCTCACGCTCGACCTCGAACCCACGCCGAAGCTCATCGACGAGGTGCGCGACGCCCACCCCGACCTCACCATCGTCGGGTTCAAGGCCGAGACCACCGGGGACGACGACGCGATGGTCGACGCCGCCCGCGAGACCCTCGACCGCGTCGGCCTCGCGTTCGTCGTCGCCAACGACGCCGGCGTGATGGGCGACGAGGACACCCGCGCGCTGTTCGTCACCCGCGAGGACGCCACGGAGTTCGTCGGCAGCAAGACCGCGCTCGGCCGCCGGGTCGCCGACGAACTCGCCGCGCGAGACTGACGCCCGGGCGCGTCGCACCCGGCGCTGGCGTGGGAAACCGAAGGTATCATCATACGGCGCCCCCACTCGACGAACACGACAAATGACGCTAGCTACGCGGCCGCAGTCGGTGCTGTGGCCCGAACAACGGGGGGTGACCTGATGGCCGCCGACGACCTGCTCGTCCCGGTCGACGACTCGGTGACGCTCCGGAAGACGGTGGCGTACGTCGCCGAACGCGCCGCCGACGCCGACGGCCGACCCACGCTCCACTTCGTCTACCCCGTCTCCGAGCGGGTCGACACCGGCGACGAGGGGTCGGAAGCCGCGTCCGCCGCGGACCTCCTCGAACGCGTCGAAGTGTGGGTCGAGGAGGACCTCGGCGACGACGACTCGGTCGCCGTCGAGACCGCCGTCGTCGGGCAGACGGAGTACCTCTTCAACCCCGGCGACTACGCCGACGTGCTCGTCGAGTACGCCCGGCGAAACGGCGTCGAGACGGTCGTCGTCGACCCCGAGTACAACCCCCTCGGGATGGCGCCGCTGCTCCCGCCGCTGGAGCGCGAGCTCGAGTCCGCCGGCCTGACCGTCGAGCTCGCGCCCGTCGAGCGGCCGACCCGCCGCGGCCCGCTCACGCGGACCGCCGGCGTCGGCCAGTTCGTCGTCCTGTTCTGCTCGACGTACGCGTTCTACCTGCTGGTCTCCGGCACGCTGTCGCCGTTCGACCTCGCGACCGGCGCCGTCACCGCGACCGTCGTCTCCGCGATACTCTGGCGCATCGCCACGCGCGGCGAGGTCGAACTGGGGAAGCTCGGCGGCCGGCTCGCGCGGTTCGCGCTGTACGTCCCCTACCTCCTGTGGGAGATCGTGAAGGCGAACATCGACATCGCGCGGGTCGTCCTCCACCCCGACCTCCCCATCGACCCCCAGCTCGTGGAGTTCGACGCCGCGGTGTGGTCGGAGCTCCCGGCGACCACGCTCGCGAACAGCATCACGCTCACGCCCGGGACGCTCACCGTCGACGTCACGCAGCGCCACTTCACCGTCCACAGCCTCACGCCGGGCGCCCGCGAGGACCTCCTCGCCGGCGGGCTCGAGCGCGCGGTCCGGTTCGTCTTCTACGGCCGGCGCGCGATGCGGCTCGCCACCCCCGCCGAGCGGGGCGCCCGAACCGACGACGCCGACGCCGCCGACGAGGCGGGTGAGAACGAGTGACGCTGCTCGCCGACATCCTGCTCGGCGGCGCCGCGGCGTTCATCGTGCTCTCGCTGGTCGTCGTCTACCGCGTCGTCCGCGGCCCGACGATGCAGGACCGCGTCGTCGCCGTCAACGCCATCGGGACGAACATCGTCGTCATCATCGCGCTCGTGGCGGCCGCCACGGGCAACCCGTCGGCGCTGGACATCGCCATCGTCTACGCGCTGCTGAACTTCCTGATGAGCATCGCCATCTCGAAGTTCACCGTCGAGCGGGGTGGTGTGCTGTGACGCCCCGCGAGCTCGCGGTGCTCGCGCTCGTCGCCGGCGGCGCGTTCTTCGCGTTCGTCGCCGCGGTCGGCCTGCTCCGGCTGCCGGACGTCTACACGCGCACCCACGGCGCCTCGAAGAGCGACACGCTCGGCGCGGGGCTGGCGCTGGCCGCGGTCGCGGTCACGTTCGGCTTCGACCTCTCCAGCGTGAAGGCCGCGCTGCTCGTGCTGTTCATGTTCATCACCAACCCCACCGCGGCCCACGCCATCACGCGGGCCGCCGCCGACCAGGGCATCGAACCGTGGACCACCGACGAGGAGGGCGAGGAATGAACGTCGAACTCCCGCTCATCGCGTTCGTGCTCGCGTCCGCGCTGGCGACCGCCGTCCTCCGGGACGTGCTCGGCGCCATCATCGCGTTCGCGACGTACAGCCTCGGCATCGCGGTCGTCTGGGTCGTGCTGCAGGCGCCCGACGTCGCGCTCACGGAGGCCGCCGTCGGCGCCGGCGTCACCACGGTCCTGTTCCTGCTGACGATCGCGAAGACCGTGCGGCCGTCGGGCGACCGCGTGCTCGAACGCCCGCACTGGCCCGCGCTCGCCGTCGCCGTGCTGTTCGTCGGCGTGCTCGCGACCACGCTCGGCGCGCTCCCCGAAATCGGCGCGGCCGACACCACCGTCATCACCTCGGAGGTCACGGAGTACTACCTCGCGAACGCGTACGAGGAAGCCGGCGTGAAGAACGCCGTCACGGCCGTGCTCGCGGCGTACCGCGGGTTCGACACGCTCGGCGAGGTGGTCGTCGTCTACTCCGCCGGCGTCGGCCTGCTCGTCGTCCTCGGCAAGGAGGTGTTCGCGTGAGCGAGTCCGCCTCGGAAGCGGACCCGGAGGCCGCGGAGACGGCCGACGACCTCCGCTCGTACGTCGAGAGCCCCATCATCATGGCGACAGTGCGCGTCGTCTCGCCGTTCGTGTTCACGTACGGCCTCTACCTCATGTTCCACGGCGCGAACTCCTCCGGCGGCGGGTTCCAGGGCGGCGTCGTCGTCGCCACCGTGATGCTGATGCTCGGCATCGCGTTCGGCATCGACCCGCTGCGGGAGTGGGTCGGGGAGTCCACGCTCGTGCTCGTCGTCGTCGCGGGGGTCTTCGCGTTCCTCGCCATCGGCGTCGTGACGACGCTCCCGCCGTTCGGCGGCGGCTTCCTCGACTACTCGGCGCTCGGCTTCCCCGGCGCCAGCAAGTACGGCATCGAAGCGGTCGAACTGTTCATCGGCGTCGTCGTCGCCAGCACCATCACGGGGCTGTTCTTCGCCATCGACGCCGGCAAGGAGGGAGGTGACAACGAATGATAGACCTGCTCGCAACCCGGGACTACTACCTCGCGTCGTTCCTGCTGCTGGGCGTCGGGACGTACGTGATGATAGCCGCCCGGAACTTCGTGAAGAAAGTCATCGGCATGAACATCTTCCAGACCGGCATCTTCCTGTTCTTCATCGCGGCGGCGTACCTCGAGGGCGCGAACCCGCCCGTGCTGACGATGGACGGCCCGCACGTCAGCCCGCTGCCGCACGTGCTCATCCTCACCGCCATCGTCGTCGGCGTCGCGCTGACGGCGGTCGCGCTCGGGATGATCGTCCGCATCTACGCGGAGTACGGCACGCTCACCGAGGACACCCTCGAGGAGGTGCGCAACGGTGAGTGACCTCGTCGCGCTCGCGGTCGCCGTCCCCATCTTCGGGTCGCTGGCCGCGCTCGTCGCGGGGCTCGTGCGCTCGGAGAGCGGCTGGCCGGTCGCGGTCGTCGCCTGCGTCGCCCAGGTCGCCATCGCGGCGCGGCTCGCGGCGACGGCGTTCGGCGACGGCACCATCACGTACGTCGTCGGCGGGTTCGAGGCGCCGTACGGCATCGAGCTCCTCGTCGACGGCCTCGCCGCGACGATGCTCGGGCTGATCGCGGTCGTCTCGCTGGGCGTGCTCGCGTACGCCCGCCGCGCCGGCCCGCGGTCGAACCCGTTCTACGCGGTGTACCTGCTGCTGGTCGCCGGCCTCACCGGGATGAGCGTCACCGCCGACCTGTTCAACATGTACGTCTTCCTCGAGATCACGGGGCTGGCGGCGTACGCGCTCGTCGCCAGCGGCGACCGCGGCCGGTCGGCGGTCGCGGCGCTGAAGTACCTGCTCGTCGGCACGGTCGGCGCGTCGCTGTTCCTGCTCGGCGTCGGCTACGCGTACATCGACACCGGCACGCTGAACATGGCCGACCTCGCCACGAAGCTCGGCGACGCGGACCCGACGCTCGTCCACGCCGCGTTCGCGTTCATCGTCGTCGGGCTGTTCATCAAGGTCGCCGTCTTCCCGCTGCACACGTGGCAGCCCGACGCCTACGCGGGCGCCCCCGACTCGGTCGCCGCGCTCGTCTCCGCGCTCGTCTCCACGGTCGCGGCGTACGCGCTGCTCCGGGTCGTCTACACCGTCTTCGGCGTCGGCTTCCTCGCGAACAACGAGCTGGCTCACGCCATCCTCGTCGGCGGCGCCACCGTCAGCATCGTCGCCGGCAGCCTGCTGGCGGTCTCCCAGTCCGAGGTCAAGCGGATGCTGGCGTACTCCTCGGTCTCCCAGTTCGGGCTCGTGGTCGCCGCCATCGCCATCGGGAACGTCACCGCCCTGATGGGCGCGGTCGTCCACCTCGTCGGCCACGCCATCATGAAGGGCGGCCTCTTCCTCACCGCGGGGCTGGTCGCCACCGAGACCGGCGCGCGCCGCGTCGAGGAGTTCGACGGGCTCGTCCGCCGGTCGCCGGTCGGCGCGGGCGCGTTCGGCGTGCTCGCGGTCGCGATGGTCGGCGTCCCGCCGACGGTCGGCTTCGCGGGCAAGTGGTACATCGCCGTCGGCGCCGCCGAGTCGGGGTCGTGGGCGCTGCTCGCGGTCATCGTCGGCAGCACGCTGCTGACGCTGGCGTACTTCGCGCGGCTCGTCGAACGCATGTTCTTCCGCGAGCCGAGCGACGACCTCGAACCCGCCATCGAGGCGGTCGCGGACGGCGGTGAAGCCCCCGGCGCCTCGCTGGGCATGCGGGCGACCGTCGTCGCCGCGGCCGTCGCCGCGGTCGCGCTCGGGCTCGCGGTCTTCGGCTACAGCCAACACCTCCAACCGACAATCGAGGTTCTGCTCTCATGACCGAAATCCCATCCATCCTGCCACTCGCTGCGGTGCTCGTCTCGGCGGTCGCGGTCGTCCCGATTCTGGCGTTCCGCGACCGCCCGAACGTCCGCGAGTCGTGGACGGTGCTGGCGGCGCTGGCGAAGTTCGGGCTGGTGGCCAGCATGGTGCCGGCCGCGCTCGCCGGCGACGTCTACGTCACGGACCTCGGCACGCTCGTCCCGTACGTCGAGTTCACGCTCCGCGCGGACTCGCTGGGGCTGCTGTTCGCGCTGCTGGCGAGCACCCTCTGGGTGGTCACGAGCTTCTACAGCATCGGCTACATGCGCGGGCTCGACGAGGACCACCAGGCGCGGTACTTCGCCTCGTTCGCCGCCAGCGTCTCCGCCGCGGTGGGCGTCGCGTTCGCGTCGAACCTCGTCGTCCTCTACCTGTTCTACGAGCTGCTGACGGTCGCGACGTACCCGCTGGTCGCCCACGACGGCACCGACGAGGCCCGCGCCGCCGGCCGCAAGTACCTCGCGTACACGTTCGGCGGCGGCGTCGCCGTGCTCGCGGGCACGCTGCTGGTCGTCTACCTCACCGGCACGACGGCGTTCACCGCGGGCGGCATCGCCGAGCTCGCGTCCGCGGACCCGACGCTCGCTCGCGCCGCGTTCGCGCTGCTGATCACCGGCTTCGGCGTGAAGGCCGCGCTGATGCCGCTGCACTCGTGGCTGCCCGACGCGATGGTCGCGCCGACGCCCGTCTCCGGGCTGCTGCACGCGGTCGCGGTCGTCAAGTCCGGCGTGTTCGGCGTCGCGCGCGTCCTGCTGGACGTCTTCGGCATCGACCTCGTCGCCGAGCTCGGCGTCGGCGGCGTGCTCGCCGCGGTCGCCGCGTTCACGCTCGTCGTCGCCAGCGTCATCGCGCTCAGGCAGGACAACCTCAAGCGCCGGCTCGCGTTCTCGACGGTGAGCCAGCTATCCTACATCGTGCTGGGGCTGGCGGTCGGCGCTTCTGCTGCCGGCGGGGACGCCGCGAAGTGGGCGCTCATCGGCGGGCTGCTGCACATCCCGGCCCACGCGTTCATGAAGCTCACGCTGTTCTTCTGCGCGGGCGCTATCCACGTCGAGACCCACACCGACGACATCTCGAACATGGCCGGCATCGGCAGGCGGATGCCGCTCACGATGGGCGCGTTCGCCGTCGCCGCCGCCGGGATGGCGGGCATCCCGCTGGTCGCCGGCTTCGTCAGCAAGTACTTCCTGCTCATCGGCACCGTCTCCAGCGGCGACCTCGCGTTCACGGCCGCCCTGCTGGTCTCCGGCGTGCTCAACATCGCGTACTTCTGGCCGGTCGTCTACACCGCGTTCTTCGAGACCGCCGAGGGCGCCGACGAGAAACCCCTCGTCTCGGGGATACTCGGCGGCCGGTTCGCCCGCGAGGCGCGCGCCGACGGCGGCCACGCCGACGACCACGGCGCCTTCGAGCGCCGCGCCGCGAACGGCGCCGAGTCGACGTGGCTCATGCTCGGCCCGATCCTGTTCGCGGCCGCCGGCGCCGTCGTGCTCGGCGTCGTTCCCGACGCCGCGGTGTTCCTCCAGATCGTGCGTGACGTCGCCGAGACGGCGACGGCGATGGGGGTGGTCGCCTGATGGACCCCGTCGTCCCGCCGTTCGTCCCGGTCCTGCTGGCGGCCGTCCTGCTGCCGGTCGTCGGTCGCCGCGCCGGCCACGCGTTCGGCGTGCTCGCGACCGCCGCAGTCGTCCCCTACGTCTGGCTCGTCCCCGAGGGCGCGTACTTCCCCGTCCAGCTGTTCGGGTTCGACGCGTACCTGTTCTACGTCGACGCGTTCTCCCAGATGATGGGGCTCGCGATGGGCATCATCGGCGCCGCCGGCACGCTGTACTCGTACGCCAGCGAGGCCGACGCGTATCAGACGGCGTTCGCGCTCGGCTACGTCGGCACCAGCCTCGGCGCCGTCTTCGGCGGCGACTGGCTCACGCTCATCTTCTTCTGGGAGCTGATGGCCGTCACCAGCACGCTGCTCGTCTGGCACCACGGCGGCCTCGCGGTGCGCGCCGGCTTCCGGTACGCGCTCGCGCACGGCATCAGCGGCACGCTCCTGCTCGCCGCCATCGTCTGGCACTTCGTCGAGACCGGCACCTTCCTGTTCGCCGGCGTCCCCGGCGGGCCCGCGACCGCCGGCATGGCGGGGTCGGTCGCGCCGCTGCTCGCGGTGCTCGGTATCGGCGTCAACGGCGGGTTCGTCGGACTCCACGCGTGGATTCCCGACACCTACCCGCGGCCGCACTTCGCCGCCAGCGTCTTCCTCAGCGTCTTCACCACGAAGACCGCCGTCTACGGGATGTTCCGCGCGTTCCCCGACGGCCACCTCGCGGTGGCGTACATGGGCGGCGCGATGGCGGTGTTCGGCGCGACGATGGCGCTGCTCCAGAACGACATGCGCCGGCTGCTCTCCTACCACATCCAGTCGCAGGCCGGCTACATGGTCGCCGGCGTCGGCCTCAGCGGGACGCTCGCGACCGCCGGCGCGTTCGGCCACGTGTTCAACAACTTCCTCTACAAGAGCCTCCTGTTCATGTGCGTCGGCGTCGTCATCTACCGGACCGGCGAGGAGAGCCTGAAGAAGGTCGGCGGGCTGGCGCGGAAGATGCCGGTCACCGCGCTCGCGTTCTTCGTCGCGGCGTTCTCCATCGCCGGCTTCCCCGGGTTCAACGGCTTCGTCTCGAAGGGGATGGTCATCGGCGCCGCCCACTACAAACACCTCGACGTCCTCTGGTACGTGTTGCTCGCGGGCGGCGTCGGCACCGCGCTGTCGTTCATCAAGCTCGGCTACCACGCGTTCCTCCACGGCGAGTACGACGGCGAGGTCCGGGACGCGAACTGGGGGCAGGGCGCCGCGATGCTGTCCGTCGCCGCGCTCTGCGTCCTCTTCGGCTACCCCGCCGCGATGTACGCCGTCATCCCGGGCGGCGCGGAACTCGACTTCGTGGTGTTCACCGTCGGCCACCTGCAGGAGGGCTTCGGGCTCGTCGGGCTCGGCCTCGTCGGGTTCGCGGTTCTGAAGAAGCCGCTGAAGAAGGTCGGCCGCGTACCGGACGTCGACCGCGCGTACAACCCCCTGACGTTCTACGCCACGCGGTACGTCGTCGTCGGCGTCACGGAGCTGTACGCCGCCGTCGACCGCGTCGTCGTCCGCGCGGCCGACGCGACCGCCGCGGTCGTCACCGCGCCCGGTGCGGCCGCCGGCCGGCTCGTCGGCGAGGACGGCGTCTCGCTGCGCGCGGACACCAGCGCGAGTATCCTGCTCGTGGTCGTCGCGGTCGCCGTCGCGCTCGTGCTCGTCCTGTAACGGGCTGGCACGGTCGCGCTCGTTCCGTCACCTTTTATTCGCGGCGCAAGTACTTCCTGCATGGATAGGCTCAAGCAGTCGCTGCTCGACGCGCCCATCATCGAGAAAGAGGGGTACCACTACTTCGTCCACCCCATCAGCGACGGGGTCCCGATGCTCGAACCCGGCCTCCTCCGGGAGATCGTCATCCGCATCATCCGGAAGGCCGAACTCGAGGACGTCGACAAGATCGTCACGCCCGCCGCGATGGGCATCCACATCTCCACGGCCGTCTCGCTGATGACCGACATCCCCCTCGTGGTCATCCGCAAGCGCGAGTACGGCCTCCCCGGTGAGGTCGGCCTCCACCAGGAGACCGGCTACTCGGAGAACGAGATGTACATCAACGACGTCGAAGCGGGCGACCGCGTGCTCGTCCTCGACGACGTGCTCTCGACGGGCGGCACGCTGCTCTCGATCACGACCGCCCTCGACGACATCGGCGCGGACGTCGCCGACGTCGTCGCGGTCATCAAGAAGACCGGCCCGAACGAGCTCGAGGAGAGCGGCGTCGACGTGAAGACGCTCATCAACGTCGACGTGCAGGACGGCGACGTCGTCATCGTCGACGAACACGGCGACGGGTAGACAGCCGGCGGAACTCGCGGACGGGAGTGGCCTTTTCCCGCTTCCGCGCGTTCCTCCGAGTATGCCGTCTGCACTGTTCGTCGTCAGCGAGGAAGGCTACTGGGGAGAGGAGTGCGTCGAACCGCTCACCACGCTCGACAGCGAGGGCTTCGACCTCACGGTCGCGACGCCGAGCGGGTCGCCGCCCGTGCTCGACGAGCGCTCCGCGGACCCCGAGAACGTCGGCGAGGAGACCGCCGAGTGGGTCCGCGACGTCCACGAGAACGACGAGCGACTCAACGACCCCGTCTCGGTCACGGAGGTCGAGGCCGCGGACTACGACGCGGTCGTCTTCCCGGGCGGCCACGGCACGGAGTGGGACGTCAACCAGGACACCGACGCGCGCCGCCTCCTCCGGAACGCCGTCGAGGGCGACAGCGAGAAGGCGCTGGTCGTCTGCCACGCCGTCGGCATCCTCGCGTTCACGCGCGACAGCGACAACGAGTTCCTCGTCGACGGCCGCGACGTCACCGGCTTCCCGAACGCGTGGGAGGAGGGAATCGTCGACGACCACGACCGGATGCCCGACGGCCGCAAGCTCCCGTACTGGGTCGAGGACGAAGTGACGGCCGCCGGCGGGAACTGGGACGCCGAACTCGACGCCGACACGAGCGTCACCGTCGACGGCGACCTCCTCACCGCGCGCGGCCCCGGCTCCTCCAGCGAGGCCGCCCAGACGCTGCTCGACGAACTCGACGCGTAGCTGGAGGAGAACTCCCACACGGCGACCGAAACAGAACCCTTAACTGCCGCACCGGGTTACGATTGAGTGCAGCGGGATGGGATAGCCAGGAGATTCCGCCGGGCTCATAACCCGGAGATCGGTGGTTCAAATCCACTTCCCGCTACTCCTCTGTTACTCACGCTTCGTAGCGTCACCTCCGTGCGACGCGGCGCGTGAGTTACTGTGAGCTAGCGAGTGGATTCGAACGAGAGAACCGAGCGAAGCGAGGTTCGCGTAGTTCAAATCCACTTCCCGCTACTTCTACTACGAACCCAATCGCGGAGTTTCATCTCCGCGATTGGTTCCAGTCCGTAGTCGCGGAGGATTTGAACCCTGGAAGTCGCAACTGCGAGCGCAGCGAGCGGTCCGTCTTCCTCCGGTTCAAATCCACTTCCCGCAACTCCACACGCCGCGGAGCGACACCGCCGTGCGTCGCTGGGAACCCGAAAGCGTTTGCCGACGGGCGGCGACGGTTCCACCGATGGAGTACGGCGTCGTCCTGAAGTGGTGGCTGCTGTACCAGGCGCTGCTGGTCGTGGGACTGCCGTTCGCGGCGCGGCTGCTGCCGGACGCGCCGGACCGCGGCGCGTCGCTGGCGGTGCCGACGGCGGTCGTCCTGTTGACGGTGCCGACGCTGTGGGTCGGCCAGCTCGCGTTCGGGCTGTGGGTGGTCGTCGGCGTCGCGGCCGTGCTGGTGGCGGCGTCGGCGTGGCTGGCGCGCGGCGGTATCGACGTGCCGAAGCGCCCGCTCGCGGAGGTCGTCGCGGTGTTCACCGCCGCCTTCCTGTTCCTGATACTGGTTCGCGCGGCGGCGGACGGCGTCCACCCGTACGGCGGGGAGAAGTTCCTCGACTTCGGGCTGCTGCAGAGCCTGCTGCGCGCGGACCGGCTGCCGCCCCAGGACTTCTGGTTCGCGGGCGAACGCGTCGTCTACTACTACGGCGGGCACCTGATGGCGGCGACGCTCGCGCTGCTGTCCGGGACGAGCGGACGGTTCGCGTACGACCCGGCGCTGGCGGGGTTCTACGCGACGGCCGTGACCGCGGCGTACGGCCTCGCGAGCACGATCGCGTCGAACCGGCTCGCCGACAGCGAGCCCGTCGAGGGGGCGACCGCGCTCGGCGTCGCGGCGGTCGTGTTCGTCGTCCTGCTGGCGACGCTGGGCGTGCCCTGGTACTACCTCGCGGTGCCGGCGGCGTTCGCGGCCGCCGTGCTCACGGGGTCCTCGCGGGTCCGCGCTGGGATTCTGGCGGCGTTCGTCTACGGGTTCGCGAGCAACCTCGTGACGCCGGTGCGCCTGCTCGCGAGCACCTACGACGTCGTGCGGCGGGCGGTCGCCGCGGCGGGCATCAAGTCGAATCGCGCGCCCGAAATCACGCCGGCGGAGTTCGACATGTGGCACGCGAGCCGCGTGGTGGAGACGGGCATCAACGAGTTCCCGCTGTTCGCGTACCTGAACGGCGACCTGCACGCGCACATGATGAGCGTCGCCGTGCTCTTCCTCGCGGCGGGGGTCGGGCTGGCGTACGCACGCACTCCCGAATCGGCGCGCCGCCGGCGGCTCGCGCTCCTCTTCGGCGCGTTCCCCGTCGCGGCGGCGACGATTCTCACCGTGAACACGTGGAGCTTCCCGACCGTCGCCGGCGTCGCGATGCTGAGCGTCGTGCTCGCCGACGCCGAGCCGCGGACGCTGCTCCCCGACTCAGTCGCCGAGCGGTTCGAACGCTCGAACCCGGCGGCGCGGGAGCTCCAGCGCGTCGCCGCCGGCGTGGCGGTCGCGGTCGCGGTCGCCGTGCTCGCGTTCGTCGTGGCGTGGCCGTTCGTGCGAGACGTCCTGCTCGCGGGCGCGAGCAACCAGCACCCCGCGGCGTTCCCGGTGCCGACGAAGCTCGGGGCGTTCGTTCTCGTCCACGGCCTCTTCCTCGTCGCGTTCGGCGCGTACCTCGTCTCCCGGGTCGCCCGCGACGGCTCGGACTGGGCGGCCGCGGGACTCGCCGCCGTCGCCGCCGTGCTGGTCGCCGCGACGGTCGACCCCACGATTGGGGGCGTGCGCGTCGGCGTCGTCGGCGTCCTGCTCGCCGGCCCGGTTCTGGCGGGCGCGTGGCTGCTGCGGCGCCGCGACGCGGTCGGCTTCGAGGGCGTGCTCGTCGTCGCGGGCGCCGGCCTCGTCGTGCTCGTGGAGTACGTCTACCTCGCGGACGCCGCCTCATACGAGCGCTACAACACGATATTCAAGGTGTACGCGCAGGTGTGGGCGCTCTGGTCGGTGCCGGCCGGCGTCGCGCTCGCCGCCCTCGCTGCGCGCACGCCCGACGCGTCCCGGCTCCGGTCGGTCGGCGGCGCCGGCCTCGCCGTCCTGCTGGTCGTCTCGGCCTCGATCTACGGCGGGTTCGCGGTCGCCAGCCACGTCGACGACGCGGACGACGCCACGCTCGACGCCTACGAGTACGTCAACGACGAGCGCCCCGACGAGGGCGCGGCGATCGAGTGGTTGAACGAGAAGCCCGGGCAGCCGCACATCGTCTCCGCGCCGGGAACGACGCCGTACTCGTGGCAGAATCCGGCGTCCAGCCTCACGGGGATTCCGACGGTCGCGGGGTGGTCCCACGTCGGCAACTACCACAGCGAGTCGGCGTACCGGACGCGCGTCAGCGACGTGGGCGTCGTCTACGAGACGAGCGAAGCCAGGTCGCGGGCCATCATCCTGCGGAAACACGACGTCGAGTACGTCTGGGTCGGGCCGATAGAGCGCGACCGCTACGACGTGCGCGTCACGGCGGAGGAACGGGGAATCAGCGTCGCCTTCTCGAACGAGAACGTGACCGTCTACGAGGTCGACCA
>NZ_WPCF01000099.1 GCF_009741975.1 Halobacterium sp. CBA1126
AGGCCGTCGGCGACCTCGCGGTCGACGTCTCGCTGGCGCGGTTCGCGGAGGCCCACGACCTCACGCGCCCCGAGTTCGTGGACGCGGACGCCGTCGCCGTCGAGAACGCCCGGAACCTCTCGCTCGCGGCCGAGGGCGCGGATGTCCAACCGGTGACGTACGCGGTCGGCGAGCACTCGCTGGCCCCGCCGTCTGGCGACCGCGTCACGGTGCTCACGGGCGCGAACTCCGGCGGGAAGACGACCCTCCTGGAGACGCTGTGTCAGGTCGCCGTGCTCGCCGCGATGGGGCTGCCCGTGCCCGCCGACCGCGCCGAACTCGGGCCGGTCGACGCCGTGGTCTTCCACCGCCGGCACGCCTCCTTCAACGCGGGCGTGCTGGAGGCGACGCTAAACTCCGTCGTCCCGCCGCTCACCGAGGGCGACCGCACGCTCATGCTTGTCGACGAGTTCGAGGCCATCACCGAGCCCGGGAGCGCCGCCGACCTCCTCCACGGCCTCGTCACGCTCACCGTCGACGAGCGGGCGCTGGGCGTCTTCGTCACGCACCTCGCGGACGACCTCGAACCCCTGCCCGAGGTCGCGCGAACCGACGGCATCTTCGCGGAGGGCCTCAGTCAGGACCTCGAACTGCTCGTGGACTACCAGCCGCGCTTCGAGACCGTCGGGAAGTCCACGCCGGAGTTCATCGTCTCCCGGCTCGTCGCCGACGCCGGCGACCGCGCCGAGCGCGCCGGCTACGAGACGCTCGCGCGCGCCGTCGGCGAGGAGGCCGTCCAGCGCACGCTCGCGGACGCCGAGTGGACCGAGTAATCAGCTTCTGCCGGCCAGCGGCCCCACGTCGGCGTACTCGGCCTGCCAGTACCAGATGAGCGGGACGCCGACCGCGGTCGGCCACAGCCACGCGACGACCTCGGGGACCATCGCGGCGTTGACGACGGAGACCGCGGTGACGGTCGCGATGTACGCCGCGACCATCCGCGAGAGGTGGTCCACGAGCCACGCGCGGTCGGTGCCCTGCCAGTACGCGCGCAGGTCGCTCCCGCCGAGCAGGCCGCCGATGCCGCCGAAGACCACCATCACGACGCCGAACGAGTCTCCCCCTGCGACGAACGTGACGCCCCACGCGCCGAGCGCCACGCACGCCACCACGACCACGGCTGCCGCCGCCCAGTCCGCCGGCGTGGGGTCGTCGCCGGGACGCTTGCGGGCCAGCGCCCGCGCTCCCGAGAACGCGAGGTAGCCGCTGAACACCGCGACCAGCAGGAGGAACGTCCGGAAGAACGTCGGGTCGAGCGCGAACAGCGGGAGCACCGTCACGACGACGGCGGCCATCGCCGCGACGTAGACGCGGCCCGCGCGCCGGTGACGGCGGCCGCCCTTCTCGGTCGCGAGCGCGACGCCGCCCGCGACCAGCGCGACGACGCCCGCGGCGACGTGCGTCCACAGCGTCGCCGCTTCCGCGGTCACCATGCGTACGCCCGCGGCCGCGACGAGCATAAGTGTCGGTGCCAGTCCGCATCGACCTCGCTCGGCCGTCCCACCAACGACTTAGTGGCTGGTCGCCCTCGCTGTCCTCATGCCACTCGACCTCTCCGTGCTCGCGTCGCTGGCCGCGGTCGCCGTCCTGCTGGCCGTGTCCGCGTACTTCTCCAGCACGGAAATCGCGCTGTTCTCGCTCACCGACGAACGCATCGCCGACCTCGCCGCGGGCGACGACCGCGGCCACGCGCTGAAGGCGCTCCGCGAGGACCCCCACCGGCTGCTCGTGACGATTCTCGTCGGCAACAACGTCGTCAACATCGCCGTCTCCAGCATCCTCACCGTCCTGCTCGTGGCCTACCTCCCGCCGGAGCTCGCGGTCGTCGGCACGACGCTGATCGCCACCTCGCTCGTGCTCGTCTGCGGGGAGATTCTCCCCAAGTCGTGGGGGCTGGCGAACGCCGAGTCGTGGGCGCTGACCACCGCCCGACCGCTGAAGTACGTCGCGCTCGCGCTCTGGCCGCTGGTCGCGTTCTTCGACGTGCTCACGCGCCGGCTCGCCGGCGCCACCGGCGGTAGCCCCGACATCGAACAGGAGCTCCTCGACGAGGACTGACGGCGCCGCCGCTGGGCGGCGAGAAAGAACGGAGGAAGTGAGACGTTACGACTTCCGGCGCTTGCCGGCGTTCGTGCTCGGGCGCAGGTGCTCGGTGCCCTTGCCGCGGTTCTGGAGGCCGCGGGCGCGCTGCCCGGCGCTGGTCTTCCCGTGGAAGACGCGGCCCCGCTGGCTGTCGTCGCAGATCCAGTTGAGGTCGTCGTCGTTCTCGATTGCGCCGTGCTCGGGGTCCAGCAGAATCACTTCGAACCACTTCTGCGAGCCGTCCTCGCCGACCCAGTAGGAGTTCAGGGTGCGGAGGTTGACGTACTTCCGGGACGCGCGCTCCTCGGCGATGCTCTGGAGGTTCTTCGCGCGGCCGATGCGGTTGACGCCCTGCCGCTTCGTGCGGCGGCCCGCCTTGAAGCGGGACTTCCGGGCGGTGCCCTTCCGCACGCTGACCCGCGCCACGACGACGCCCTGCTTGGCCTTGTAGCCGAGCTCGCGGGCCTTGTCGAGGCGGGTCGGGTGGTCGACGCGGACGATGGCGCCCTGCTTGCGCCAGTCCTGCTTGCGCTGCCACTGGAGCTCGGCGAGCTTCCCGTCGTCCGGGTCCCGCCAGGCTTCCTTGATGTGGGAGTAGAAGCTTCGTGTCATGTGTTGTCCGCGGGCGTTGGGTGGTTCAACCGGGAGACGCCACGCGTCTCCGAACGACCGAGCGGTTGACACCGCTCGGCTGCACCGAGGTCCGTCGGACCTCGCAGGTCACATCCCGTCCCGACTGCTCGTCGGGAGCCCGCTGGAGCCCGCTCGCCAGCGAGTTACCCGGAGTTCGTCGCGGCGGGGGTTAAGAACTTCGAATCCTACTCCACGTCGAACGCGAGGTCCGCGCGCTCGAAGCGCAGCCCCGGGCCGTCCGGCCGCTCGACGAGCGTCGCCCCGTCGAACTCCTCGGGCACGGAGAACACGACGAGCATCCGCCCGGACTCGCCGGGCGCCGCGGTCGCCGCCGAGAGCTGCTGGCGGAACTGCTGGCTGGCGTTCTCGAAGCGCTGGTGGCCGTAGTTCGTGCCGTTCACGGCCAGCGCGAAGTTCTGGTTGCGCACGACCACCTGCGAGTCGCCCGCGGTCACGTTCATTTGCACGAGCACGAACGTCTCGCCGTCCGCGGGCTCGTAGGTGTTGTTCGCGGTCCGGAGCTCGTCCTGCACGCGGACGTCCCACTCCGCGGTCGCCGTGGTGTTCTCATCGGCCGCCATCGAGAACGCGGTGACCGCCGGGCCCGCGTCGCCGGCACCGCTGCCGCCGCCGACGAACGGCACGAAACTCAGCAGCGTGCCGCCCGCGAAGACCGCCGCCAGAATCACCACGACCGCGACGACGATGGGGACGATGGGGACGCCGCTGGGCACGCCGCCGGGCAGCGGCGGGGTCGGCACGTTGTCCAGCAGCGACCCGTCGTCGCCTCCTTCGAACTCCTCGACGAGGTCCTCGGCGCCCTCGTCGCGCACCGACGACGCGAGCTCGTTCGGGTCGAGGAGGTGGACGTCGCCCGCGTCCGCGGCGCTCCGCGCGCCGGTCGTGAACCGACCGCGGGTCGCCATCACGCGCACGTCGACGCCCTTCTTGTCGCAGAACGCCGCGAAGTCCTCGACCTCGGAGGCGCCGATTTCGGTGTCCTCGTCCGGCCGGACGCCGATGAGCCCGCGCTTGCCGCTGTCCTTGTCGCCGCCGACGAGGTACGTGCCGTCGTCGTTCTCGGTCACCGACGTCGACCACCCCTTCTCCTCCCAGAACGCCGCGAGGAACTCGGGGAACGCCGACGCCCGCATCTCGTCGAACATCACGCACTCCTCCCGGTCGGACGCGTACTCTGTCCCGTCATACAGTCCCCAGCTATCACCCTAATCACCACGGTGCCCCCTCATAAACGGTCGGGTCCCCGGCGCGCCGCCAGCAGCAGCGCGGCGACGACCGCCGCGAGCGTCGTCGCCGGCGACAGCGGCACGAACCCGCCCGAGGAGTTGTCGTTGCTCGCCACCGGCGCGAGCGGCGGCTCCTCGTTCACCTGAAGCGACACCTCCGTCGTCGTCGGCGCTTGCGTCTCGTTCGCCGCAGTCGTGGTCGGCTCCGCCGGCGTCGACGGCTCGACGAGTGCGGTCTCCGCGACCGGCGACCCCGAGGACTCGTAGGCCGGGTCGTCGGCGTCCAGCTCGCCGTTCCCGTTCCCGTCCACGACCGCCCGCGCGGTCACGTTCGTCGGGCCGTCCAGCGACTCGTTCAGCGTCACGTCCACGCTCCCGTTGGTCATCTGGGAGAGCGGCCCCGCGGTGCCGATGGTCTCGTTGTCCGCGGTGAGTTCGAGGAACCCCGTCCGCGACATCGTCACGCGCTCGACGGTCACCGAGCCGTTCTGGACGACCTGCGAGGGGAACAGCAGCGACGCGTTCGCTACCGTCAACTCGACTGTGTGTTCGGTCGCCTGACGGTACTCGTCGACGTACAGTGGGAACGACGCCGGGCGTTCCGCCGGACTGAAGTCGAACGTCGTCTCGAAGGAGCCGTCCCTCGACACCTCTACGACGCTCTTCCAGAGGTACGAGTTCGGCGGCTTCTGAAGTGCTCGGACCTCCAGCGACGTCCCCGGGAGCAGATTCGACTTGCCCGAGACAACCATCTCGTTGCTCTCCCAGGGCGGCAGCGTGAAACTCGGGTCAGCACTAATGCCGACGGACGGCTCGACGACCGTCACGCGTTCGACCGCGAACGTCTCGTCCTCCGCGAGCAGGGGATTCTCGCTGGCGTTCACGGACAACTCGAACTCGTAGGTGTGGTTCGACCCCGGGTTCAGGTCGACGCCGCTCGTGTTCCACAACACGCCGAATTCGCTGCCAGCCGCTCCAAACTCGCCGATGACCTCGAGGTCCTCGGCGGTGTACGTCTCCCGGTCGGTGTTCGGTTCGGGGTCGAGTTCTCGCACCCGCATCTCGAACCCCTCGCGGTCGAGGTCGTCCATCGTCAGCGCGCCGCTGAACGGAGCCCCGTACCCACTGTCGTTCTCGTCGACGACGAACGCCGCGTAGTCGCCGACCACGACGTTGTCGTTCCCGCGACCGATTTCCTCGTGCGTTTGGATGCTTCCGACGCCGGTGTCGGCGAGTTCTGTCTCGCCGGACAGCGCACCGCTCTCGCTCGTGACCTCACCGTTCGGGCTGACGGTGAACTCTCCGGTCGCCTCGACGTCGCCGTCGATGGTCACGAGCAAGTCGTATGTCCCAGGCTTGATAGCCTCCGAGAGTGGTTCTCCCTTCAGGTGTGGCGTCCCTGGGCCTTCGATGAAATCGCTGGCAGTGTCGCCCGTCGTGGCGTACGTGTCGAGTTCGAGACTTCCGCTACCGGACCCGTCCAGTTCGACGACGGTTTCGAACCCGCCACCAGTGATGGTGAGGTTCGCGGGTGCGGAGTGACTGAACGAGATGATGGACGTCTCTCCGCGGACGACGTCGCTCCCGCTGACCGAGGCGGATTCTTGCTGAGCAGCTCCTGGTGCGACTCCGGCGAGGACGGCGGCGACGACGAGCGCGGCGACGACGGGAGCGGAGCGGGTGTGTGCCATGACCGATTGCAGTTCGCCCTTCACTTCCGCGCCGTGGTATAAATACGGCAGGGTGTCGAGTCAGCCGCCGAACACGTCCTCGGGCGGTCGCTGTCTCCGATCGAGGCGACGACGCCGACGAGCCGGGATTCTATATCGCGAGAAGTAGTTTATCGGTCGTCACGCGGAACAGCAGTCGCTATCGGATCTGTGTGCGAGCGCCGCGAAAACCCTCAGAATTCGGTGACGGAGCCGAACGACCCGCTCGCGACCGCGTCCGCGACCGCGGACTCGTCGATCTCGGGCACGTCGCCCGGGTACTTCTGCCGGAAGTAGCCGACGATGTTCCCGACGTCGCGGGCAAGCAGCTCGCGGGCGTTCTCGTGGTCGCTCGGGGTGGCCTGCGGCCAGTCGAACAGCGTCACGCCGTCCTCGCTGACGAAGACGTTGTACTCGCTGATGTCCGCGTGCACGTACCCCGCGTCGTAGGCGGTCGCCATCTCCCGGAGGACGAGGTCGAGGACGCCGCTGGCCTGCTCGGGCTGTAGTTCCGCGCGCGAGAGCTCCACGCCGTCGACCCGTTCCATCACGATGGCGTGGCGGTTCTGGTCGACCGGCCGCGGCACGTTCACGTCCGGGTACAGCGTCTCCAGCGCCTCGTACTCGCGCTCGGCGGCCTTCCGCGCGGTGTACTGCCAGGACGTGTGCTCCTTGTCGCTGGTGTAGTCCCGGCCGCGGCGGACCTCCCGGAACTGCGTGTACCCCTCGCGGTGGAACTTCAGCGCCATCGGGCGGAACGACTGCACCTCGTAGACGTCGCTCTCCTTGCCCACCCCGAGCGGCGCGCCGAACCCCTCGACGGTGTCCCGCTCCGCGAACGCGTGCAGCGCGAGCGCGTCGTAGCCCGCGAACGTGAGCTGGACGCCCTCGTACTGGATGGTCTTCCGCTCGAGGAACTCCCGGTCGAGCATGCGGTCGAGCCGGTAGTCGACCTCCTCCTGGGTCAGCCGGGAGAACTCCGGGAGCTTCTCGCGGCTCACCCACTCGGAGAACCGCATCCCGTGTTCGACCCCGGAGAGGAGGTGGAAGTCCTCGGGGTCGAGGTCCGCCATCTCGCTGGCGACGTTCCGAACCATTCACCGAACGTAGCGGACGGGTGGGTAAAAGCTACGCGCCGCGCGCCGATGGCGACAATTCCGCCGGAGCGCGGGGTTTTGGACTGATACGAGCCACTCACCCCCGATTCTGGCTGAAAGCTGCTTCCGGCACCGCTGGCGCTTCTCCGGCCGGTGTTCTGTGCGCCGGGCGAATCAACCCCCGAACATCGATAAATTACATACTACGATATAGAATCGGGGGTGCGGCGGTGTTCGCGGTCCGAGCCCGCGCACAGATTCCCGGGTCGCTCGGCGCGCTCGGCGGCGGCCGCGAGCGAGCCGCCAGCCGCACGGCTTTTTGCGGGCGGCCGCGAACTCCGGGTATGACGCTGGCCGACCGCGAGTGGCGGCTGATCCCGGAGGAGGCCCGTGACGGGCCGATGCAGATGGCGCTCGAGGAGGTCGCCGCGCAGACCGCCGCCGACGGCGGGCCGCGGACGGTCCGCGCGTACCAGTGGTCGCCGTCGACGCTCTCGATGGGGTACCGGCAGGCCGCCGACTCCGTCGACTGGGCGTTCGCCGAGCGCGAGGGCGTCACCGTCACGCGCCGGCAGACCGGCGGCGGCGGCATCTACCACGACGAACACGCGGACATCTCCTACAGCATCGTCGCGCCCGCGGAGGAGCTCCCCGGCGACCTGATGGACTGCTACGAACTGCTCTGCGAGCCGATTCTGGACGCTTTCCGCGCGCTCGGCGTCGACGCCGACTTCGTCGACGACGAACATCCGGCGATCCACGAGCCCGCGTGCTACCTGCGCGCGCTCCACCCCGCCCACGACGTCGCCGTCGACGGCCGGAAAATCAGCGGGAACGCCCAGTACCGCACCCGCGACGCGGTCATCCAGCACGGGTCGCTGTCATACGACCTCGCGGTCGACGCCCACCTCGGCGTGTTCGCCGACCACGCCGTCGACGCCCAGCGGTTCCGCGAGCGCGTCACGAGCATCCGCGAGGAAGCCGGCGTCGACCGCGAGACGGCGGTCGGCGCGCTGGAGGACGCGCTCGCGGACTGGTGTGACGCGCGCGTCGGCGAGTGGACCGACGACGAACTCGACGCCGCGCGCGAACTCGCCGCGGAGAAGTACGCGACCGACGACTGGACCCGCGAGCGGACTAACTGAAGCCGAACGTCTCCGCTTCGCCGCCGGCGTGTTCCTCGACGGCCTCCCGGATCTCGCTCAGCGGCGGCTGGTCGCGGGTCGGGTCGAGGGGGTGTTCGCCCACCCAGCGGTACCGGACGACGCCGTCGGTGTCCACGAGGAAGACCGAGCGCTTCGACCGCGGGAACAGCTTGAACGTGCGGTAGGTCACGCCGAACGCGTCCGAGACGTCGAGGTCGGTGTCGGCGTACAGCGGGAAGTCGATGCCGAGGTAGCCGATGAACCGCCGGTGGGTCGCCACGCGGGACTTGCTCGCGCCGACGACGCGGACGTCCTCCGTGGACGTGAACCAGCCGTAGTCGCGGAACGAACACCACTCGTTCACGCAGTCCGGGCTGAAGTCGTTCGTGTAGAAGACCACCAGCACCGGCTTGTCGTCGTGGAGGTCCGACAGCGCCGTCTCCTCGACGCTGTCGTCGGGATAGACCAGCGGCGCCGCCACCTCGGGCACCTCGTCGCCGACGTCGAGCGCGTCCCCCGGAGCCATATCGCAACGAGCGCGCTCGGCGGGCAAAGGTGTTGCGACGCTTCGAAGCCTCTTTGCCCCCTGCGGCGAACGACAGCGTATGCGAGTAGGCGCACACGTCTCCATCGCGGGCGGCGTCGACAACGCCGTCGAGAACGAACTGGACGTCGGCGGGAACTGCGGACAGATATTCACGCACTCGCCGCAGGTCTGGCAGGACCCGAACGTCGGCGACGACGAGGCCGAAGCGTTCCGCGAGGGCACCGACGAACACCTCGACGGCCCGTGGGTAATCCACTCGTCGTACCTCGTGAACCTCTGCACGCCGAAGGACGACCTCCGCGAGAAATCCGTCGACAGCATGCAGAAGGAGGTCGACGCCGCGGCCGAGCTCGACATCGAGTACGTCAACGTCCACCTCGGCGCGCACACCGGCGCGGGCGTCCAGCAGGGCCTCGACAACGCCGTCAGCGCGCTCGACGAACTCGACGTCCCCGACGGCGTCACCGTCCTCGTGGAGAGCGACGCGGGCTCGGGCACGAAGCTCGGCGGCGACTTCGAGCACCTCGCGTACGTCCTCGAGGAGTCCGCCCACGACCTCGGCGTCTGCGTCGACACCGCCCACGCGTTCGCCGCGGGCTACGACCTCTCCTCCCCGGAGGCGGTCGCCGACACGCTCGCGGAGTTCGACGACGTCGTCGGCTTCGAGCACCTCCACTGCGTCCACCTCAACGACTCCAAACACGAGTGCGGGACGAACAAGGACGAACACGCCCACATCGGCGAGGGCCTCATCGGCGAGGACGGCATGGACGCGTTCGTCAACCACGACGCCATCGTCGACGAGGACGTGCCGCTCGTGCTGGAGACGCCCCACGAGGACGGCCGCGGGTTCGCGTGGAACATCGAGAAGGTGCGAGAGCTGCGAGAGTCGTAGACTCTCGGGGACGTGAACGGCGACCGACGGGAGCCGTGAGTTCCGGGGCCCGGACACACCGACCGGAACCGACCGAGGACCCGTCCGCTTTTGCCGACCCCGGTGTTCAGTGCTGGTGTGCGCCGATTCAGCGCCGACTACCTCGAGGAGACCCGCCGCGGCATGTGGGCCGAACGCGGGGCGCTCGACGCGCTGGAGCTCGGGAGCCGCGAGCGGATTCTCGACGTCGGCTGCGGCACCGG
>NZ_WPCF01000036.1 GCF_009741975.1 Halobacterium sp. CBA1126
CGGACATGTACTACAGCGTAAGTCCGAGACTTCCTGTAGCGACCTTTTACGCTGCGCTCGCTCACGCTCGCTCGGTTAAAAGCTCGGCCAAAAGCACTCCTCCCTCACTTCGCTTCGCTCCGTTCGGTCGTCGGCCCGCGCTCGTTCACTTCGCTCACTCGCGCGGTGAACCGCGACCCTTCCGGGTCCTCCGGACCGCTCGGGTCGCGGATGCTCGCCGCCATTTCCTCACTCGTCGTCGCGCCGATACAGCATCCACGACAGCGTCTCCGGGTCGCCGTCCGGGTGCTCGATCTCCCCGTCCATCACCTCGAAGCCGCACTGCTCGTAGAAGGGGACGAGCCCCTCGCGGGCGAGCAGCGACGGCGCGACGTCCTGCAGCCGCGGGTGGTCGCGAACCGCGGCCATCAGTTCCTTGCCGAGACCCTCGCCGCGGTGGTTTTCGGCGACGATGACGTCGTACACCATCGCGTAGTAGACGTAGTCAGTGAGCACGCGGGCGGCCGCGACCGGGTCGCCGTCCTCGCGCAGGAGGACCGTCTCGTCCGTGTTCCGGAGCGCGCGGCGGACGGCCTCGTCGTCGCGGTCGGCCCACCAGTCGTACTCGCGGTACAGCGACTGGAGGTTCTCGGCAGTCGCACCGTACTCGACGGCGGCCATGCGCTGACTGTCGTCGAACCGGGAGAAAAACGTTGCTCGGGCGTGGGAACCGTTAGCGCGCTACTGTTCTGCGCAGATGTCGACGAAGTTCCGGAGAATCCGGAGGCCGGTCTCCCCGGACTTCTCGGGGTGGAACTGCGTGCCGAAGACGTTGCCCTCGTCGTTCGCGACGATGGAGGGGAACCGCTCGCCGTAGTCCGTCTCCGCGACGACGTGGGCGTCGTCCTCGGGCTCGGCGTAGTAGGAGTGGACGAAGTACGCGTACTCGCCGTCGACGCCGTCCACGAGCGGGTGGTCGCGGGTCACGTCCAGCTCGTTCCAGCCCATGTGCGGGACCTTCACGTCGCCCGTGAACCGGCGGTTTCGCCCCGGAATCAGGTCCAGGCCCTTCACGTCGCCCTGCCCCTCGCGTTCGGCCTCCTCGCTCTCCGTGAGCAGCATCTGCATCCCGAGGCAGATGCCGAACAGCGGGCGGCCGTCCTCGGCGGCGTCGGTCAGCGCGTCGCGGAACGGCCCCGCGTTCTCCATGCCGTCGCCGAACGCGCCGACGCCCGGCAGCACGATGCCGTCCGCGTCGTCGAGCGCGCCCGGGTCGTCGGAAATCGTCACGTCCGCGTTCGCGCGCTCGAGCCCGCGCGTGACGCTCCGGAGGTTCCCCAGCCCGTAGTCCACGACGACGACGCCGGCCGTCGTCTGGTCCGTCGACGAGGTACTCATGTTCGTGCCTTCGCCCCCCACTCGCAAGTGGGTTTCCATCCGCCGTTTGGTACATAGTGATGGGTACCTCTCGATATAGTTGAAGGACAAACCTTTCACTCGCCTCTCGCATCACCCAAACGAATTCCCCATGGCGGGACGACGCAAATTCCTCAAAATCGCAGGTGCGACAGGTATCGCTGGGCTCACTGGACTCGCGGGCTGTACGGGCGGCGGCGACGGTGACGGCGACGGCGGCTCCGGCACCACCGACGCGGGGACCTCGGGCGGCTCCGACCAGATGACGTTCGGGGGCGACGGGACCATCGACTTCGGCATCTCCCCGTCGGTCCCGCAGGAGGACCTCAACGTCCAGTACGCTCCCCTCGAGGACCACATCGGGAGCTACGTCCGGGAGAACTACGACGCCTCCAGCGACCTGAGCGTCGAGGGCACCATCGGCAGCAACTACAGCGCCATCATCCAGTCGCTCGGGCAGGGGACGCTGGACGTCGCCGAGACCGGGCCGTTCGCGGGCGCGCTCGGCGTGATGACTGGTAACGCCGAGATCATCCTCCAGCGCTACGGCTACGGCGGCTGGACGTACAAGAGCATCATCGCGACGCCGAACGACAGCGACATCACCGAGCTGTCGGACCTCTCCGGGAAGACGGTCGCGTTCTCCGACCAGCTCTCGACCAGCGGCGCGCTGTACCCGCTGTACAGCATGTCCAACGAGGGCGACCTCGACGTCGGCGAGCTCCCCGAGGGCAACGGCTCGCAGGCCGAGTTCGACGCGCGATTCGCCGGCGGCCACGTCACCTCCTACACGCTGCTCAAGGAGGGGCAGGTCGACGCCGCGGCGATGGGCGGGTTCGTCCGCGACACCAGCACCGGTCCCGCGCCCGAGGCGTGGCAGGAGGTCGCGACCACGCTCCACGAGGACGAGGGCCTCCCGCGTGCGCCCATCGTCGTCTCCCCGGAGCTCAGCGACGAAGCGAAGACCGCGATCCAGGAGGCGTTCCTCGAGGGCCCGGACAGCATCTACTACGGTTCGGACGGCGAGGACGGCACCGACGACGACCTCTGGTTCAGCGACGTCCGCGAGGCGTCCCGCGAGGACTACCAGTCCGTCATCGACGTCGCGGACGAGCTCGGCGTCGGCACCGACATCTTCGAGTAACGCGGTCGGTTCGCACCCGGCACGAAAGTTCGGGTGGTTTTTCCCACGAGCGGCTTTCTGGCCAGATAGACCCCACGACACATGCCATCCATCGAATTCGAGAACGTCACCAAGATATACGGGGAGGACACCGTCGCACTCGACGACGTGTCGTTCACGGTCCCCGAGGGCGAGTTCGTCATCCTGCTCGGGCCGTCCGGCGCGGGGAAGTCCACGATGCTCCGGGTGCTCAACGGCCTCACCGAGCCGACTGAGGGCACGGTGCGCGTCGGCGGCGAGGAGGTGCAGGGGAACCGTAGCGACGTCGGGATGGTGTTCCAGGAACACTACCTCATCGAGAGCAAGACCGCGTTCGGCAACGCGCTGACGGGCGCGCTCTCCCGGAACGGCCTCGCCCGGAGCGCGCTCGGCCTGCACAGCGAGGAAGACAAGGTCACGGCGCTGGAGTCGCTGCAGACGGTCGGCCTCCTCGACGAGGCCGGCCAGCGCGCCGAGTCGATGAGCGGCGGGCAGAAACAGCGCGTCGGCATCGCTCGCGCGCTCGTGCAGGGGCCGTCGCTGGTCCTCGCGGACGAGCCCGTGGCCAGCCTCGACCCGAAGGCCGCCCGCGACGTGATGCGCTACCTGAAGAAGGCCGCGACCGAGCAGGACCTCACGACCATCACGAGCCTCCACCAGGTGAACATCGCCCGCGAGTTCGGCGACCGGTTCCTCGGCATCCGCGACGGCGAGGTCATCTTCGACGGCGACGCCGACGACCTCACGATGGACGAGATGGACCGCATCTACTACGGCGAGGGCGTCGACGGCGACCTCTCCGGCGACCCCACCGGCACGGACGCCGTGGAGTCGGACGCCGCAGCCCCCTCCGCAGACGGAGGTGAGCAGGCGTGAGCGCCGACTCCGCGGTCCAGCAGAAGCTCCGCGCGCTCGACCGCCTCCGCAAGCTCAAGTACGCGCTCTGGGTGGGTCTGTTGGCGGCGGTCGTCGGCGTGACCTACTGGGGACTGGGCTTCGTCGGCTTCCAGGCGTACGTCGTCGCCGACCGGTTCCCGAACATGTACGACTTCATCGCGACCGGCTTCTTCCCCCCGGACTTCAGTAACTTCACCGTCTACACGAAAGAGCAGGGCATCACCGGCCTGCGCGCGATTCCCGCGAGCTTCCGCGACGGCGGCGCCCACATCATCGATAGCTTCACGTCGCCGCGCCTCTCGCTGGTGAAAGCCAGCCTCGTGACGCTGCTGCTCGGGTTCATGGGCACCGTGCTGGCGTTCCCGCTCGCGCTGATTCTGGGCGTGCTCGGCAGCGAGCGCGTCACGCCGTTCCCGTTCAACTTCATCTTCCGCGGCACTCTCAGCGGCATCCGCGCCATCCCCGCCATCGTCTGGATCTTCCTCTACATCCCCATCGGGCCGCCGGGACAGATGACCGCCGTGCTGGCCATCGCGACGGACAGCATCGGCAACCTCGGCCGGCTGTTCACCGACGACCTCGAGGAGATCGACGAGGGCCCAATCGAGGCGATTCGGTCGACCGGCGCGTCGAGCACGCAGACGGTGAGCTTCGGGATGCTCAGTCAGGTCTCGCGGTCGTTCATCGCGTGGACGCTGTACATCCTCGAGATCAACACCCGCATCGCCATCTCGCTGGGCGTCGTCGGCGCCGGCGGTCTCGGCCTGATGATCCGGAACAGCCAGGACCTCTTCGAGTTCCAGCAGACCGCGGCCGGCCTCGTGATGGTGTTCATCGTCGTGCTGGGCATCGAACTGGTCTCCTCGCGCATCCGCGCTCGGCTCCGCCCCGGCGAGCACGAGGGCAAGGGCTTCTTCGAGGCCGTCCGGGACCTCTTCGACCCGCAGAAGTGGCTCGGCGTCGGTGACCGCAAGCCCTAGAACTCGCCCAACTGCGACTGCCCGCCGCTCTCCCCCGCTATCGTCGCCGCCTTCTCTATCGTCGCCGCGAACGCGTCCCGCTGGCTCGCGTCGTACAGCGTCGCCGCCGGATGCAGGCAGATGAGTACCTCCCGGGGTTCGCCGCCGAGTTCGACGCGCTCGACGCTGCCGGCCTCGCTCGTGACGGCGACGTCCCGCCCGAGCAGGTGTTCGCCCGGCACCTTCCCGAGCGTGACGACGACCTCCGGGTCGACGAGCTCGATCTCGCGCTCGAGGTACGGCCGGCAGTTCGCGAGCTCCCCTTGACTGGGGTCGCGGTTCTCGGGCGGCCGGCACCGCACGCAGTTCGTGATGCGGACGTCCGCTCGCGCGAGGCCGGCGTCCCGGAGTTCGTCGTCGAGCACGTCGCCGCTGCGCCCGACGAACGGCACGCCCTCCTCGTCCTCGGTGGCGCCCGGCGCCTCCCCGACGAACAGCACGGCCGCGTCCTCGGGGCCGTCGCCGTTCACGATGCGGCTGCGGGAGTCCACGAGCGCCTCGCAGCGCGTGCACTCCGCGACTTCCACGCCCTCCATGCCGTCGGCGTCGCTCATGCGTGTCCCGACCACGGCCGCCGGGTTAAGCGTTACAGACCCGGGCCGGCCCTCGCTACGCCTCCGTCCACTGGTCGGCCGCCCGCGCCGCCAGTCGCGCGACCCGCAGCGGCTCCGGCCGGCCGCCCTCGGGCGTGAACGCGCGCACGACCTCGGCGGGGTCCTCGCAGCCCACGGCGCGCACGAACACCCGTTCGCCGTTCACCGACACGGGCTCGCGGTCCGGCTGGCGCTCGTACACTGCGAGCCGCCGGTCGCGCGCCTCGCCCGAGAACTCGCGCTCGATGGCGTCCGCGAGCCCCTCGCTGGCCTCGAAGGAGACGGAGAGCACGGGCCGCGAGACGGCCTCGTGGACGTCGCGGAGGTCGACGACGTTGAACCACGCGGGCGCGACGCCGGAGACGAAGACGTACCGGACGTCCTCGCGGTCCAACTGTCGGTAGCAGTCGACGACCGCGGCGGTGCTGTCGAGGCCGCCGACCGTGCAGTCGGAGAACGAGAACCCGTCCGCGACCCGGGACGCCCGCACGACCGCGCCGGCGAACGTCGACGCGTCCCCCCGGTACGACTCCGCCACGCCGAGCGCCCGGGTCCCGGACTTCACGGACTCGCCCTCGGAGTCTCGGGTCGTGTTCGGCTCACCGTGCTACCTGCGGTCGTCCCCCGACGACCGCGCTACTCGCGGGTCGGCGCTCCCCGCTCGCACGTCTCGTGGCCGTCAGGGGGACGACCACGCTACTCGCCTTTGATGTCCTGCAGCCGGTCGAGGAGCTCGTCGTTCGACGCCCCGATCTCGTAGCTCACGTCGCCGCTGTGCTCGTACTCGGACGTGTCGAGCCCCTCGTCGGCGTCGATGTCCTCTGAGTCGAGAGACTGGTTCTCCTGTTCGGATTCGTCGTAGCTCCCGAAACCCATGTTCGAGTAAACGTACGAATTCCTCCCTCAAAAGTTCCCTGCCGAGTAGGCGGGTCCACGGTGAAAAACCCCGCCGTTTTACCACGAACGCGGCCGTGGTCGCTCGCATGGACGTAGTCAACGTCACCCGCGACGCCGAGACGTTCACGTGCAACGCCTACCTCGCGCCGGACGGCGAACCGACGCTCGTGGACGCCGGCGCCTACGACGGCGTCGTCGACGAGGTTCGCCGCCACGTCGACGACCTCGAGCGCGTCGTCGTCACCCACCAGCACGGCGACCACGTCGAGCAGCTGGACGCCGTCGTCGACGCCTTCGACCCCGACGTGTACGCGTTCGCCGACCACCCGCTCCGCACGCACGAACTCGCGGACGGCGACCGCGTGCGCGTCGGCACCGACGACTTCGAGGTCGTGTTCACGCCCGGGCACGCCCCCGACCACGTCTCCCTGGTCTCCGACGTCGCGCTGTTCTCCGGTGACGTCGTCGTCCACGACGACGGCGCGTTCGACGACGGGAGCTTCGGCCGCACCGACATGGCCGGTCAGTCCCGCGAACGCCTCGTCGGCAGCGTCCGCGAACTCCTCGAACGCCTCCCGGAGTCGGTCGAGGACATGTACTCGGGCCACGGCGGCGTCTTCCACGGCGATGTCCACGCGGTCGTCGAGCGCGCGCTCGAGCGCGCCGAGCGCCGCGAACCCAAGTACGACGAGTAGCCTGCGAACGGTTCGCACGCCCCGGGAACGCTTTTTCCGTGCGCGGTCGTCCGGTCGCGTATGCCCGGGAGACCGTTCCTCGAAGGCGACGCCGTCGACCTCTGCGCGGTCGCCGAGGACGACCTCGACGTCCTCCGCGAGACGCTCAACGACCCCGCCGTCTGGCCGTCGCTGTCCGCGCACGAACCGCTGACCGAGCGACAGGAGCAGGAGTGGTACGAGGAGCGCGCCAGCGCCGAGAACGGCGACGTGAACTTCGTCGTCGCGGTGGACGACCAACCCATCGGTAGCGTCGGCGTCCACGGCGTCGACGACGTCGACGGCGGCGCCGAGGTCGGCATCTTCCTCGCCGCGGAGTTCTGGGGGAACGGCTACGGCACCGAGGCCGCCCGCCTCGTCACCGACTACGCGTTCGCCCAGCACCGCCGCCACCGCGTCGTCGCGCGCGTCTTCGAGGGCAACGACGCCTCTGCGCGCGTCTGGGAGAAGCTCGGATTCGAGTTAGAGGGCACCCACCGCGACGAGGTGTTCGTGGACGGCGACTACCGCGACGTCCGCTACTACGCGGTCCTCGAAGGCGAGTGGGACGGCGAGAACTGAGTTACGTCGAGCGCGTCTCCTTGGCCTTCGGGCGCAGGTTCTTGTAGCCGCACTTGCGGCACTCCGAGGCGCGCTTCGGGTTCCGGGCGTTACACCGCATGCAGATCTGCTTCTCGAGCAGGCGTTCCTCGACAGTCTGGCTCATGCGCTCCCGTTCGTCCGGGGCGCGTTTAAGCAGTTCGGAACGGTGGCGGCCGTCAGCCCCGACCGCGAGTGACAGTCAGCCGTCGACGCGCTCGGCCAGCCGCTCTCGGAGAATCGTGCGGTGGCAGCGCTTCTCCTCCGTGTTCTCGAAGCAGACGAGCGCCAGCGACTCCCCGCCAGCGAGCCGGTCGGCGAGGTCCTCGACCGCCTGCCGGGCGTCGGAGTCGGCGTCGAGGTGGTCGCGGTACCGGGCGGCGAACTCGACGTCCGCCCACGCCCGGCGGTTCGCTTCGGCGCCGTCGACGCCGTCGGCTTCGAGTTCCTCCTCGCGGGCTTTCGCGTCGTCGAGCAGCGGTTCCGGCGGCGCGAGCGCGGGGACGTTCTCGTCGACGGTCGCCGAGAACCACCCCGTCGGCCGCCGCACGACGCCGACGAGCGTCGCGTCCGCGGGCACGTCGGCGGTGTCGTGCTGGAGCGCCGCGACGTACGTGTCCGCGAGCGTCCCGGTCACGCGCGCTCACCCGCTTCGTCGTCCGCGAGGTAGTCGTCCTGCACGGCGACGACCTCCGCGGAGCTCTCGCAGTCGCTGTACCGCCGCAGCGGCTCCTCGTTGAGTTCGAGGAACGTGTGCCCCCACGTGAACTTCGAGAGCACGCACTCGGCGTGCTCGCGCTCCCCGAGGATGGCGAGCCCGGCGGCGAACGCCTCCGCGGTGTTGAGCTGGAACGGCTGCCCGTAGTTCACGGGGTTGGCGGCGACGAGGAACGGGAGCGCGCGGTGCTCGCCGTCGATCTCGAACATCGCCTCGCCCGCGGTCTCCCACGAGCAGTCCAGCGCCACCAGCCGGCCGTGGTCGCGTCCGCGGGCGACAGCGCGGTGTCGGCGTGCGGGTTCAGGACGACCCCGTACGGTGTCGCGCGCGCCGACTCGTGGAGGACGGCCTCGTCGAAGCGCGCGAGCTTCCGCGCCGTGCACTTCTTCGGGTCGTCGTCGCCCTCGTACCGGACGTGCAGGTCCACACCCGCAGTAGGCCGCGTGCGCTCAAAAGCGCCCCGCTCGGTCGCGGGAACGCCCTCGCGCGACGCCCCGCGGCACTGCCGCGCTGCCCGCCGGAGTCCGCGGTTTCTTGGGCGTCGACCGCGACGACGGCGACATGGACGACGCAGCCCTCGCGCGCGCCTACTACGACGCCATCGACGCCGGGGAGTACGACGCGCTCCGCGACGTGCTGGCGCCCGAGTTCGAACACGTCCGCCCGGACATGACCCTCCCGGACCGGGCGGCGTTCGTCGCGTTCATGCGCGACGACCGCCCGCGCACCGACACCCGCCACGTCGTCGACGCGGTCTACGACGGCGCCGAGGGCGTCGCGGTCCACGGCCGCCTGCTGGCCGCCGACGACGGCCGCGAACTGTTCGCGTTCGTGGACGCCTTCGAGACCGCGGACGGCGAAATCGTCGGGCTGACGACTTACGCCGGCGACGTCGACTCGACGGCCGGCAGCACTTCCTCCTCGTAGAACTCGAAGAACCCCTCCTGGTTCGGGCCGACCTGGTGGACGTACACGCGGTCGTAGCCCGCGTCGACGGCGTCCTCGATGGCCGCCACGTGGTCCGCGGGGTCGGGGCCGGTGACGAGCGCGTCCGCGACGTCCTCCCGGGAGACCAGCTCGCAGGCCTGCTCGAAGTGCGCGGTCGTCGGCAACTGGGAGGCGAGCTCGCCCGGGAGCGCGGTGTTCGGCCACCACTCGTAGGCCGTCTCTATCGCCTCCGCCTCGGTCTCTGCGTAGCAGACGCTCAGTTGCGTGTACCGCGGCCCCTCGCCGCCGTGTTCCGCCCACGTCTCGACGGCGGCCTGCGGGCCGACCGACCAGAAGCCGTCCCCGATTTCGGCCGCGCGCTTCGCCGCCGACGGCCCGTACGCGGAGACGACGATTGGCGGCGTCTCCTCGGGGCGCGTGAACAGCCGCGCGTTCTGGACGGTGAAGTGCTCGCCGCGGTAGCTCCGCTGGCCGCCCGCCCAGAGCGTCCGGATGATTTCGACCGCCTCCTCGAGCATGTCGAGGCGGACCGCGTGCTCGGGCCAGTGCTCGCCGACGACGTGCTCGTTCAGCAGCTCGCCCGTCCCCACGCCGAGGAAGAACCGGCCGTCGAGCATCGACGCCACCGACGCCGACGCCTGCGCGACGACGGCAGGGTGGTAGCGCATGATGGGGCAGACGACGCCGACCCCGACCGGGATGTCGTCGGTGGCGTGCGCGACGCCGCCGAGCGTCGACCAGACGAACCCGCTCTCGCCCTGCCGGCTCACCCACGGGTGGAAGTGGTCGGATATCGAGAGGAAGTCGAAGCCCACGTCCTCCGCGCGGGCGGCGTGCTCGACGAGGTCGTTCGGCGGGTGCTCCTCGCTGGAGAGCGTGTACCCGAGTTCCACCATTCACCCGCACCTCCGCGTGGTCGCGTCCATGCGGGCCGCGTCGGCGCGAACGAGGAAAAGTCTACTCGCCGACTACTCGCGGTCGCCCGCGCCGAGCGCCGACTCGCCGACCTTCTCGGAGCCCTCGACGACCGCCTGCCCGTTCATGTACGGCTGGAGCGCCTCGGGCACGTCGACGGTGCCGTCCTCGTTCTGGTAGTACTCCAGAATCGCGACGAGCACGCGCGGGACGGCGAGCCCCGAGCCGTTCAGCGTGTGGAGGTACTCCGCGCTCTCGTGGCGCTCCGGGCGGTACTGGATGCCCGCGCGCCGCGCCTGGAAGTCCTCGAAGTTCGAGACCGACGAGACCTCCAGCCAGCGGCCGCCCTCCTCGGGACCGTCCTCCATGTCGTCGCCGGGCGCCCACACCTCGATGTCGTACTTCTTCGCCTGCGTGAACCCCAGGTCGCCCGTGCACATCTCCAGAATCCGGTACGGGAGTTCGAGCCGCCGGAGCACCTCCTCGGCCTCGTCGACGAGCCCCTCGAAGCGCTCGTAGCTCTCCTCGGGCTCGACGAAGTTCACCATCTCCACCTTGTTGAACTGGTGGACGCGCACGATGCCGCGGGTCTCGGTGCCGTGTTCGCCCGCTTCGCGCCGGAAGTTCGGCGAGTACGCCTGCAGCTTGTGCGGGAGGTCGTCGCTGAGCAGAATCTCGTCGCGGTACATGTTCGTCACCGGCACCTCCGCGGTCGGCAGCAGCCAGAGGTCGTCGTCCTCGTAGTCGGCCTCGTTGACGTCGCCGACCCGGTAGGCGTCCTCCACGAACTTCGGGAACTGGCCGGTCCCCTCCATCGACTTCGAGTTCACGGGAATCGGCGGGAACACGTCCTCGTAGCCCTGCTCGCGGTGGACGTCCAGCATGAACTGCACGAGCGCGTGCTCGAGGCGGGCGCCCGCGCCCTTCGCGAAGTAGAAGCCGCCGCCCGCGACCTTCGCGCCGCGCTCGAAGTCCAGGATGTCCAGTTCCTCGCCGAGGTCGTAGTGCGGCGTGACCTCGTCGGGGAGGTCCCGGAGGTCGTCGAACCCCTCGCGGCGGCGCTCGACGTTCTCGGACTCGTCGGCGCCGACTGGCACGTCCTCGTCGGGGACCATCGGGAGCGTCAGCAGCTTCCGCTCCAGTTCGGCCTCGAGCTCGTCCGCGCGCGCCTCGATCTCCTCGAGTTCGTCCTTGAGCTCCTGCGAGCGCTCGATGGCTTCCTGGGCTTCCTCCTCCTTGCCTTCCTGTTTGAGTTCGCCGATCTTCGAGGAGACCTCGTTGCGCTCGTGGCGGAGGTCGTCCCCGCGGGCCTTCAGTTCGCGCCACTCCTCGTCGACTTCCAGAATCCGGTCGAGGTCCGCGTCCACGCCCTTCTTCTCCAGGGCCGCCCGGACCTCGTCGGGGTGTTCGCGGACGTACTGTCTGCTCAGCATTTGCCCGAGTTTGCGCGGGCGCCGGCAAGAACGTATCGCATCCCCGGTAGTCCCTCACGAACCCCGCGACGGCGCCACACCCCGAATCTATACCACGCGGAATCGCGTACTCCGGCGACAGATGGAGTTCCTCCTACTCGTCGCCGTCGCCGCCGCGGCGTTCGTCGGCTTCAACGTCGGCGGGTCGTCGACGGGCGTCGCGTGGGGGCCGTCCGTGGGCGCGGGCGTCACGACGAAGACGACGGCGGCGGCGCTGATGACCGGCTTCGTCTTCCTCGGCGGGTGGACGGTCGGCCGGAACGTCGTGGCGACGCTCGGCAGCGGCGTCGTCGCGCCGACCGCGTTCACCGTCGAGGCGAGCATCGTCGTGCTCGCGTTCGTCGGCCTCGGCATGGTGGTCGCGAACGCCTACGGCGTCCCGGTCTCCACGTCGATGACGGCCGTCGGCGCCATCGCGGGCCTCGGCCTCGCGACCGACACCCTCGACTGGGCGGTGCTCGGGGAGATCGTCGTCTGGTGGCTGGTCGCCCCCGTCGCGGGGTTCTGGTGCGGCGCGGTCGTCGGCCGGTACTGCTACGTCCGCCTCCAGCGCGCCGTCGACGTCGAGCAGTCCGGCGGCCCGCTGCTCGTCCTCGACCGCTCGGGCGCCGTCCCCGCGCCCGCGCTCGGCCCGGACACGACCCGCCGCGAGGTCGCCAGCACCGCGCTCGTCGTCGCCGTGGCGTGTTACATGTCGTTCTCCGCGGGCGCGAGCAACGTCGCGAACGCCGTCGCGCCGCTGGTCGGCGGCGACCTCCTCGACGTCGGGCCCGCGGTCGCGCTCTCGGCGGCGGCCATCGGCCTCGGCGCGTTCACCATCGCGCGCCGCACGATGGCCTCCGTCGGCAGCGAACTCACGGACCTCCCGCTGCTCGCGGCGATGGTCGTCACGGTCGTCTCCGCGACGATTACGACCGCGGCGTCGTGGCTCGGCATCCCCATCAGCCTCGCGCTCTCGACGGTGATGACTATCGTCGGTCTCGGCTGGGGGCGGGCGTCCCGGACCGCGACGGCCGCGGACCTCGCGCGCGGCGACGTCGACGGCGTCTCCGTGAGCGCGGTCGCCGTCGCGGCCGACGACGGCGTCGCCGAAATCGGCGCTGGCTCCGAGGACCTCCGGGACCCCGCGGCGCTGTTCGACGCGTCGACGGTCGCGCGGTTCGTCTCCTTCTGGATTCTCGGGCCGAGCGCCGCCACCGTCCTCTCGTATCTGGCCTTCCTCGCGCTCCCCGTCGCGGGGACGCCCTGACGCGGGGCGTGCTCGCACGCGAAATCTTTTGCGCGTGGCAGCCCCACGCTCGGTATGGCACCCGGCGACGTCTTCGACGTCGAACAGTGTACCGACATCTCGTACGTCGACACCGGCATGTACGACACCGCCGAGTACGGCGCCGTCTACGTCGTCGACGCCGACCGCCCGGCCATCGTGGACACGGGCATCGGCACGAACTACGAGCGCGTCCTCAACGCCCTCGACGAGTGCGGCGTCGCGCGCGAGGAGCTCGAGGCGATTCTGGTCACGCACGTCCACCTCGACCACGCGGGCGGCGCGGGGTTCATCGCCGAGGCGTGCCCGAACGCGGACGTCTACGTCCACGAACTCGGCGCGCGGCACCTCGTCGACCCCGAGCGACTCGTGGAGGGCACGAAGGAGGCGGTCGGCGACCAGTGGCAGTACTACGTCGAGCCCGAACCCGTCCCCGAGGACCGAATCGTCGAACTCGAGGACGGCGACGTCGTCGACCTCGGGAGCCGGGAGCTGACCGCTCACCACGCGCCCGGCCACGCGCCCCACCAGGTCGTCTTCGAGGACCACGCCGACGACGCCGTCTTCACCGCGGACGCCGCGGGCATCTGGATTCCCGAACAGGACCGCGTGCGGGAGACGAGCCCGCCGCCGAACTTCGACCTCGAGCAGTGCGTCACGGACGCCGAACTGCTCCGGCGCCTCGACCCCGACGTGCTGCTGTACGCGCACTTCGGCCCCGGCCCGGACGACGTCGACGCCGTCCTCAAGCAGTACGAGCAGGTGCTCCGGGAGTGGGTGGAGACCGTCGAGCGGGAGGTAATCGAGCGCGGCAGCGAGGAGGCCGCCATCGACCACCTCGCGAGCACGAACGAGGTCTGGCAGGTCTGGGGCGACCACAAGGCCCGCGCGGAAACCCGGATGAACGTTCGTGGAGTTCTCCACTACCTTAAGACCCGGGAGGCCCAGTAGGGCGTATGGACTTCCGCGAGGCGGAACGGGACTACGAGGACGAGGTCACCGGCGAGACCACCCTCGCCCGCATGTTCGAGAACGCCGCGGAGCGACACGCTGACCGGCCCGCACAGGGGTACAAGGGCGGCGTCTACGACCGCACGCTCACCCCGGACGTGCTGCCGCCCGCGCCCGACGGCGAGTTCGCCGACGTCACGTACGGCGAGATGCGGGACGTCGTCCGCAACCTCGCGGCGGGGTTCCGCGAGCTCGGCGTCGAGGCCGGCGACCGCGTCGGCATCTTCGCGCACACCCGCATGGAGTGGGCGCACAGCGACTTCGGGATTCTCGCCGCGGGCGGCGCGGTCACGACCGTCTACCCGAGTTCGAGTTCGCGGCAGGTGAACCACCTGCTCGGCGACAGCGAGGCGGTCGGGGTCGTCGTCGAGGGCGAGACCGAACTCGAGCGCGTCCGCGAGGTCGAGGACGACCTCGACGTGGAGTTCGTCGTCACGATGGACCGCGTCGCCGACGACGACGCCATCCCGCTCTCGGAGGTGTACGAGCGCGGGCAGGCAGCCTTCGACCGCGAGACCTACGAGTCGTGGCTCGACGGCCGCGACTTCGGCGACCTCGCGAGCCTCATCTACACCTCGGGCACGACGGGGAAGCCGAAGGGCGTCGCGCTCACGCACGCGAACTTCCGCGCGAACGTCGACCAGTGCCGGAAGCGGTTCGGCCCGCGCCCCGACAAGGGCGACCTCCCCGCCATCACCGCGGAGACCCGCGTCGTCTCGTTCCTCCCGCTGGCCCACGTCCTCGAGCGGCTCGCCGGCCACTTCCTGCTGTTCGCGTCGGGCGCCCACGTCTGCTACGCGGAGTCCGCGGACACGCTCCGCGAGGACTTCGCGCTCTGCGAGCCCTCCGTCGGCACCAGCGTCCCCCGCGTCTACGAGAAGATCTTCGACGCCGTCCGCGAGCAGGCCGCCGAGTCCCCCACGAAGGAGCGCATCTTCGAGTGGGCGACCGACGTCGGCCGCGAGTACTACGAGACCGACCGCCCCGGGCTGGCGCTGCGCGCGAAACACGCCGTCGCGGACAGGCTCGTCTTCCGGCAGGTGCGGGACGCGCTCGGCGGGAACGTCGACTTCTTCATCTCCGGCGGCGGGTCGCTGTCCCCGGAGCTGTGCGCGCTCTACCACGGCATGGGCCTCCCGATTCTGGAGGGGTACGGGCTCACCGAGACCAGCCCCGTGCTCTGCGTGAACCCGCCCGAGGACCCGCAGACCGGCACCATCGGCCCGCCGCTCGTGGACACCGACCTCCGCGTCGACGAGACCATCGCCAGCCCCGAGCAGCGGGCTGACCGCGACGGCGACGTCGGCGAACTGCTCGCGCGCGGCCCGCAGGTCTTCGACGGCTACTGGGGGCTCGACGAGGAGACCGAGCAGGCGTTCACCGAAATCGAGGGCGAGGAGTGGTTCCGCACGGGCGACGTCGTCGAGATTCGGGACGACGGCTACGTCCGGTTCATCGAGCGCGCGAAGCAGATTCTCACGCTGTCGACGGGGAAGAACGTCGCGCCCGGCCCCATCGAGGACGCGTTCGCGGCGAGCCCGCTGGTCGAGCAGGCGATGGTCGTCGGGGACAACCGGAAGTTCGTCTCCGCGGTCGTCGTCCCGAACTTCGACGGCCTCCGCAAGTGGGCGGCCAGCGAGGGCGTCGACCTCCCCGAGGACAAGGCCGCCGTCTGCCGGGACGACCGCGTGGAGGCCCGCATCCAGCGGGAGGTCGACGCGGTCAACGAGCAGTTCGAGGAGTACGAGCAGATCAAGCGCTTCCGCCTGGTCCCCACGGAGTTCACCGAGGAGAACGACCTGCTCACGCCGACGATGAAGAAGAAGCGCCGGAACATCCTCGACGCCTTCGCGGACGAGATCGGCGACATCTACGCGGAGTAGCGCCCGGCGTCGCTCGCCGCGACCACCGCTCTTTAACACCGGTGTCTCGAACGGGGAGACGATGCCGGCACTGGAGGTGTCCCCGTGAGTTCCGAACTCATCCCCCTGGTCGCGACGATCATCGCGCTCGGGGTCGCGTCGCAGGTCATCGCCGACCGCCTCCGCGTGCCGAGCGTGTTGTTCCTCGTCATCGCGGGGATTCTCGTCGGCCCGGAGGTGCTGGGCGTCGTCACGCTGGAGACGTTCGGCGGCGCGGAGACGCTGTCCAGCATCGTCGGGCTCTCCGTCGCCATCATCGTCTTCGAGGGGGCGTTCCACCTGAAGCTCCCGAAGCTCCGGGAGGCCCCGGGCGCGGTGGTGCGGCTCACGACCGTCGGCGCCGCCATCTCGCTGGTCGGGACGGCGCTTTCGGTCCACTACCTGCTCGGCGCCGACTGGGACATGGCGTTCCTCGTCGGCAGCCTGCTCATCGCGACGGGACCGACGGTCATCACGCCGATTCTCGACGTCGTCCCGGTGCGCAACCGCGTCGCCGCCGCGCTCGAGGGCGAGGGCGTCGTCAACGACGTCACCGCGGCCATCCTCGCCATCGTCGTCTTCGAGGTCGTGAACAACCCCGGGCTGACCGGGATGCAGGTCGTCGAGGAGTTCACGGTCCGGCTGGGCATCGGCGTCCTCTTCGGGCTCGTCGTCGCGGCCGTCGTCTGGTACCTGCTGCGCCACGTCGACCTCTCCAGGGGGAGCGCCCCGCAGAACGCCCGGCTCATCGTGCTCGCGGGCGCGCTGGTCGCGTACGGCGCCGCGGACTTCTTCCGCGGGGAGGCGGGCATCGCCGCGGTCGCGACCGCGGGCATGGTGCTCGGGAACGCCAACCTCCCCTACGAGGAGGAGATAGAGGCGTTCAAGGGCGACGTGACGCTCGTCGTCCTCTCGTTCGTGTTCATCGCGCTGGCCGCGCTGCTGTCCTTCGAGAACCTCATCCAGCTGGGCATCGCCGGGCTCGCCATCGTCGCGCTCGTCGTCCTCGTCGTCCGGCCGCTCGGCGTCTTCCTCTCCACGCGCGGGGAGCGGTACACCTTCAACGAGCGGCTGTTCATGAGCGCGGTCGGGCCGCGGGGCATCATCCCGGCGTCGGTCGCGACGCTGTTCGCCGTCCAGCTCCAGAGCAGCGGGATGGGGGCGGCCGCCGACCTCCTCGTCGGCGTCGTCTTCCTCGTCATCATCCTCACGGTCGTCTTCCAGGGCGGGTTCGCCCGCCACATCGCGCAAGCACTCGAGGTCATTCCCATGCGTGTCATCATCGTCGGCGGCGGCACCGTCGGTCGGGCGCTCGCGGAGCGCCTCGAAGACCGCGGTGAGAACGTCGTCATCGTCGAGAACGACGAACAGATGGTCGAACGAACGCGGAACGAGGGGTTCACCGTCCACCACGGGGACGGCACGGACACCGACGAGCTGCGCGCCGCGGGGGCGGAGAACGCCCGCATCGTCGTCGCCGCCACCGGCGACGACGACGCCAACCTGCTGGTCGCCCAGCTCGCCGGCTCGAAGTTCGACGTCGACACCGTCATCGCCCGGGCGAACGACCCGGACAACGTCGACGCCTTCGAGGACCTCGGCGTCCGCACTGTCTCCTCGTCGCTGGCGACCGCGTGGGGCATCGACAACATCATCGAGCGCCCGGCGCTCGCCAACTGGATGACCGAGATCGGGCGCTCGGGCGACGTCCAGGAGGTCGAGGTCACCTCCGAGGACCTCGTCGGGATGACCATCGACGAGCTCGACACGGAGCTGCCGAACGGCTGCATCATCGCGCTCGTCGGCCGCGACGGCGAGAACCAGGTCCCGGACGGCGACTTCACGCTGCGGCGCGGCGACCACCTCACGTTCCTCGGGCGGACCGACGCGGTCCACGAGGCGCTGGAGTGGTGTCACCCCCACGACTGACCCGGTCGCTGCCCCGTCTTCCTCCGCCTCCCTCGCTCGGACAGCCGGCCGGCCACCGAAAGATATACAACCAAACTTTACCTTACACAAAGTTAGTTGTATGTCGGCCACCAACGACACCGTCCACGACCGCTTCGAGCGCGCCCGAACGGAGCTCAGTCCCGTGCAGGCGGCCGCCGCCGTCGCGCTCGCCGCCAGCCTCGGGTTCGCGCTGCTGTTCGTGCAGGACCCGCTGTTCCACGACGCGATGCACAACTTCCGGCACGCCGCCGGCGTCACCTGCCACTGACCATGTTCGCGGAGTACCTGACCAGCGGCGTCAAAGCCGGCGTCGTCGCCGGCCTCGTCTTCGGCCTGTTCGTCGCCGTCGCCGCGAACCCGCTGGTCGCCTACGCGGACGAAGTGAACCACGGCGTCGAGACGACACACGACCACGCCGTCGAGAGCGGACACGGCGACGCGGGCCACCACGAGAGCGCGGTGTCCGCGACCGTCACCGACGCCGTGAGCGTCCTCTCGGGCTGGCTGTGGGCGGTGCTGCTCGGCGGCGTCGTCTTCGGCGCCGGCTACTACTTCCTCGAGCCCGCGATTCCCGGCACCGGTGCGACCAAAAGCTACGTGCTCGCGTTCGCCGGGTTCGTCACCGTCTCCGGCGCCCCGTGGCTCGTCCTCCCGCCGGTCGCGCCCGGCGCCGAGCAGTCGCTGTCCGTCGACGCCCGCCTCCCGCTGTACGCCGGGATGATGGTCGCCGGCGCGCTCACCTGCCTGCTCTCCGGGTACGCCTACGACCGCCTCTCGGCCACGCGCGGCGTCCTGCCGGCGGCCGCCGCCGCAGCCGTCCCGTTCGGCCTGCTCGCGCTCGCGCCGGTCGTCGCGCCGACGAACGCCGTCCACGGCGCGCTCCCGGCCGCGCTCGGCGCCGGCCTCACCGGGCTGTTCGTCTTCGGCCAGCTCCTGCTCTGGGTCCTCCTCGCCGCCGCCCACGCGCGGTTCGCGCCCGCGACCACGGACGCGAGGAGCGTCGCCGCGACGGGTCCCGATGCGGTCGGCGCGGACTGATGCGGGACCGCACCGACGACGTCGCCGCGAACGGCTTCACCGACCACGTGCTCGTCTGCACGACTGCTCGCGACGGCGAGCACGCCTGCTGTGCGGACGCCGGCGGCCCCGCCGTCTACGACGCGGTCACCGAGTGGCTGCGCGAGCGCGGCGTCTTCTGGTCGCGGGTCCACGTCGCCGAGACGAGCTGTCTCGGGCTCTGTAGCGCGGGCGGCGCCGCCGTCGCCATTCACCCCCGCGGCCGGTGGTACTCCGACGTCGAACCGCGTGACGTCCCCGAACTGCTCGCCGCCGAGTTCGGCGACGACGCTACGCGGCTCGGCGTGTGCGACGCCTCGCCGCAGTGAGGCTCACCGGTCGTGGACGCGCCACGTGAACAGGCTCTCGAAGACGTAGTTCACGAGCATCGCGACGCCGATGGCGCCGCCCTTCACGACGACCAGCCAGAGGTCCACGCCCGCCAGCGAGAGGTCGACGGCGACGTTGTAGAACACCGCGACGAACAGCACGTACTGCAGCGTCGACCCGCCCGCGCGGACGACGTGCGAGCGCAGCAGGCGCCGGCCGACCGAGCGCGCGCCGTCCTCGCCGTGGTCCGCGAACGTCCAGCGCTCGTTGACCGCGAACATCACGAGAATCGCCGTCTCGATGCTGACGACGTTCGCGACCGCCGCGGGCAGCCCCGCGAGCTCCGTGAGCAGGACGAGCGTCGTGAGGTCGAAGACGGCGCCGACGGCGCCGACGGAGACGAACTGCCCGAACCGGACGGTGGAGACGAGCGCGGCGAGCCGGTCGGGCAGCGCCTCCCGGAGGCGGTCGACCGGGCTCATCGGTTGCGTTCGACGAGCGCGGCCTGTTCGTCGCGGCGCGCCGCGATCGCCTCGTGTAGCTGGCTGTTCCGCAGGAGCTTCGACCGGTGCCGGGACGCCAGCAGCGCGCGGAACAGCGCCACCGACGTCTCCACCGGCGACACCGTCGACCCCGGCTGGTCCTCCCACTCGATGGGGACTTCCCGCACGCGGAGGTCGAGCGCGCCCGCCATCGCGACGAGTTCGACGTCCCACGCGAACCCCGGCTCGTAGAGGTGGTCCCGTACGCGCTCCCACCCCTCGCTGGTGACGGCCTTCGCGCCGCACTGGTAGTCGTAGAGGTCGACGTCGAGCAGGCGGCGCGCGAGCCACGCGAACCCGTCGCCGAGGAACCGCCGCGCGAACGTCTGGTGGCCCGCCACGTCGGCGTTCGGGTGGCGCCGCGACCCCACCGCGAGGTCCGCGTCGCCGTCCTCGACGGGCGCGAGCACCTTCGCCAGCGACGCCGCGGGCGTCGCGCCGTCGGCGTCCACGAACGCGAGCACGTCCGTCGCCAGCTCCTCGAAGCCCGCCGTGACGGCCGCGCCCTTCCCGCGGCGCTCGGCCGCGTCGTTGACCGTCGCGCCAGCGTCTCGAATCGCGGCCACCGTCGCCGCGTCGCCCGCGTCCAGTTCCACGTGGAGGCGCTCGGGCTGGAGGGACTCCCGGAGGGAGTCGAGGTACGCGACCAGCACCTCGACGTCGGGGTCGTACGCGGGGACGACGATGCCGACGGAACGCATTACGTCGGGAGAAACGAGGCTCCGGTATCAGTCTCGTGGTTTCGGTGCGCGTCGACTACTTCCGCTCGAACGTGATCGCCGCTCCCTGACCGAAGCCGACGCAGAGCGTCGCCAGCCCCTTCTCGGCGTCGCGCTTGTTCATCTCGTGAATCAGGGTGACGGGGAGGCGGGCGCCGCTGGCGCCGAGCGGGTGGCCGATGGCGATGGCGCCGCCGTTGACGTTGAACTTCTCGTTGTCGACGCCGAGCTCGTCGCGGGCGTAGACGGTCTGGGACGCGAACGCCTCGTTGAGCTCCACGAGGTCGAAGTCGTCGACGTCCTCGCCGGTGCGCTCGAGGAGCTCCCGCGTCGCGGGCACGGGGCCGATGCCCATCACGCGGGGGTCGACGCCCGTGACGTTGTGGTCGCCGACGTACGCGAGCACGTCGAGGCCGTGGTCCTCGGCGAACTGCTCGCTCGTGACCAGCGTCGCGGCCGCGCCGTCGGAGATTTGGCTGGCGTTCCCGGGCGTGACGGTGCCGTCGCCCTTGAACACGGTGGGGAGCTGGCCGAGCTTCTCCAGGGAGGTGTCCCGGCGGATGCCCTCGTCCTCCTCGACGAGGCCGTCGTCGGTCTCGACGGGGACGATCTCGTCGTCGAAGCGCCCGGAGTCGGTGGCCTCGGCGGCGCGCTGCTGGCTCTGGAGCGCGTACTCGTCCTGCTGCTCGCGGGTGACGTCGTGGCGCTCGGCGACCTCCTCGGCGGTCATCCCCATCTGGAGCTCGGGGACGTTGTAGCGCTCCGCGAGCCCGGGGTGGAGGTGCTGGTAGGAGTCGCCGTCCATCGGCACCCGGCTCATGTTCTCCACGCCGCCCGCGATGATGGCGTCGCGCTGGCCCGCGGTGATGGAGTCGGCGGCGCGCATGATGGCCTCCATCGAGGACGCGCACCAGCGGTTCACGGACGCCGCGGGCACGTCCTCGCCGAGGTCGGAGAGGAGCGCGATGACGCGCGCGACGTTGTTGTCCTGTTCCTTGCGCTGCTGGGCGACCCCCCACTGGAGGTCGTCGATGTGGTCGCTCGTCAGGCCGTGTTCGTCGAGGATGTGGTCGACGAGCGCGACCGAGAGGTCCTCGCTGCGCGTGTCCGCGAAGACGCCGTCCTCCTTGCCCTGCGGGGTTCGGTAGGCCGCCGCGATGACCGGAGTGGTGTCGCTTGCCATACTCGTACTGACGCGCGACGGACCATAAACCTCCGACAACGCGTCGCCCGCGGCTCGGGGTTTACGACGCCGCCCTCGAGGCGACGCCCAACTTTCATTATCGACCGTGTCGAATTTCGGGCGTGACACCCGACGACTCTCCGCGGACGTGGTCGGCGCAGGAACTGGACGTCGAGCGCCCGGACGCCGCCGAGTACCGCGACCTCGCGGCCGACCTCCGGTCGCGCGTCGACGGCCGCGTCGCCTTCGACGAGTACGCGCGCGTCCTCTACGCGACGGACGGCAGCATCTACGGCGCCCAGCCCGCGGGCGTGGTCTTCCCGACGGACACCGGAGACGTCCGGGCCGCCGTCGAGGCCGCGACCGACCACGGCGTCCCGGTTCTCCCGCGCGGCACGGGGTCGTCGCTCGCCGGCCAGACGGTCGGCCCGGGCTGCGTCGTCCTCGACGTCTCCCGGCACATGGACGACGTGCTGTCGGTCGACCCGGACGCCGAGCGGGCGCGCGTCCAGCCCGGCGTCGTGCAGGACGACCTCGACGACCGCCTCGCCGAGCACGGCCTCAAGTTCGCGCCCGACCCCGCGTCCTCGAACCGCGCGACCGTCGGCGGCGGCATCGGGAACAACTCCACGGGCGCCCACTCCGTCCGCTACGGCATCACGGACGCGTACACCGAAGCCGTGACTGCGGTCCTCTCGGACGGCTCGGTGATCGAAGCGCGGGAGGTCGTCCTCGACTCCCCGGAGTGGGACGACCTCGTCTCCGGAGACGGCCGCGAAGCCGAAATCTACCGGACCGTCCGTGCGGTCGTGGAGGACAACGCGGACGAAATCGAGGCGCGCTATCCGGACCTGAAGCGGTGCGTCTCCGGATACAACCTCGACCGCGTCGTCTACGAGAACGACGCCGGCGAGCGCGTGCTGAACCTCGCGAAACTGTTCGTCGGCGCGGAGGGCACCCTCGGCGTCGTCGTCGAAGCCGAACTGTCGCTCGTCACCGTGCCCGAGGAGACCGCGCTGGCGCTGTACTGCTTCGAGGACCTCGTGGACGCGATGCGGATGGTGCCGGTCGCCCTGGAGTACGAGCCGAGCGCGGTCGAACTGATGGACGACGAGGTGTTCCGGCTGGCCGCCGAGTCCGACGCTACGCCGAGTACGTCGATCCGATTCCCGACGGCGCCGAGGCCGCGCTGATGCTGGAGTTCGACTCCGAACTCCGCGACGACTTCGAGCGGGCCGTCGCCGAAACGAACGACCGCTTCCTCGACGACGGCCCCGCCTTCGACGTCGTGGAAGCGTACGACGAGGCCGCGCAGGCCGACCTCTGGAAGCTCCGGAAGGCCGCGATTCCGCTGCTGATGTCCCTCGACGGCGACCCCAAGCCGTACCCGTTCATCGAGGACGCCACCGTCCCGCCCGAGGAACTCGCCGAGTACGTCCAGAAGTTCGAGGGCGTCCTCGAGGACCACGACACGTCCGCGGCGTACTTCGCGCACGCCGGCTCCGGCACCCTCCACATCCGGCCGATTCTGAACCTCAAGGAAGAGGCCGGCGTGGAGGCGCTGCACTCCATCACGGAGGACGTCACCGACCTCGTGCTCGACCACCACGGCTCGTTCTCCGGCGAGCACGGCGACGGCATGGCGCGCACGGAGTTCAACCCGAAGATGTACGGCGAGGACCTCTGGCGGGCGTTCAAGGAGGTCAAGACCGCCTTCGACCCCGAGTGGTGGATGCACCCCGGGAACGTCGTCTACCGGGACAGCGCCGCGGACGTCGGCCCGGACGCCGAGCGCGGCGTGGGCGCGGACAACCGCGACCACCTCCGGTACGGCGCCGACTACGAGTCCGTCGAACCGCAGACCGCCCTGGACTTCGCCGACGACGGCGGCTTCAGCGAGCTCGTGGAGCTCTGCAACGGCTGCGGGACGTGCCGGCAGACCGGCTCCGACGTGATGTGTCCGACCTACCGCGCGTCGAAGGAGGAAGTCCAGACGACGCGGG
>NZ_WPCF01000059.1 GCF_009741975.1 Halobacterium sp. CBA1126
CGCGCTCGCGCTCGGCGTCGGCCTCGTCTACTCGGTGGCCGTCACGAGCCTGCTCGCGCGCTCCGCGGACCGCGACTGGCTGACCGTCGCCCCCGAACTCGAGTACCTCGTGGTCGCCGCCGCGCTCTCGCTGGCCGCGCTCGCGTAGCCGGCCGCGGCGACCACCGTGGGACGGCACGACTTTTACGGTGGGGCGCGCCCTCTCGAACAACCAGTGGTCGCGCTCGCCCAACTGCTGACCGGGGTGTTGCTGGTCACCATCGCGGTGAGCTTCGCCGCCGGCCTGCTCGCGTGGCGGGAGCGACCGGAACCCGGGGCGTCCGCGCTCGTGTTGATGCTCGGCGGCGTCGTCTGGTGGGCGGCGTTCCTCGTGTTCGAACTGCAGGCGGACTCGGTGGCCCGGAAGCTCCTCTGGACGGAGGTCCAGTGGGTCGGCGTCGTCGTCATCCCCGTGGCGTGGCTGCTGTTCGCGCTCTCGTACAGCGGCCGCGACGAGTACGTCAGCCGGCGGGTGGTCGCGGCGCTGTTCGTCGTTCCGGTCGTGACCGTGGTGCTGGCGGCGACGACGCCGTACCACGACCTGCTCTACCAGTCGACGTCGACCGCGCGGTACGGCGACCTCGTGTTGCTCCAGCGCACCGGCGGCCCCTGGTACTGGGTGATAGCCGCGTACACGTACGTGCTCGGCGCGCTCGGGTTCGTCCCGCTGGTCGACCTCATCCGGAGCAACGCGACGCTGTTCCGCGGGCAGAGCGCCGCCCTCCTGTTCGGGTCGCTGACGCCGTGGGTGACGAACCTGCTGTCGGTCGCGGGCGCGCTCCCACTCCCGGAGTTCGACCCGACGCCCATCGCGTTCGCGGTGACCGGCGTCGCCTTCCTCGGCGCGCTCACGCAGTTCCGGCTGTTCGGCGCCAGCCCCGCGCCGAACTGGCGGGCGCGCCGGCTCGTCTTCGAGCGGATGGACGACGCCGCAATCGTCGTCGACAGCCACGGCTACGTCGTGGACGCCAACGAGAGCGCGCAGGGCCTGCTCGGCCAGCCCCGCCGCACCGCGATCGGCCGGCCCGTGGAGGAGCTGCTGCCGTCGCTGGGGTCGCTGGACGACGACTGCCTCGAACAGACGACCGTCTCGGTGGACGGCGACGAGACACCGTTCGACGTCTCCGTGACGCCGATCCGCGACGTCCGCGACCGGTTCATCGGGCGGGTCGTGACGTTCCACGACGTCAGCCAGTACCTCCGCCAGAAACAGCGCCTCGAGGTGTTGAACCGGGCGTTCCGCCACAACATCCGGACGGACACGCAGATGATTCTGGGGTACGCCGGCCAGCTGTCGCCGTCCTCCGAGGACGAGGCCGAGGCCGTCGAGATTCTCAAGGAGCGCACGGAGCGAATCCGGGACCTCGGCGAGAAGGCCCGAATCATCGTCGACCTCCTCGAACGCGAGCGGGACCCGCCGCAGCCGGTGCCGGTCGCGGAACTGGTCGGCGACCGCGTCGAGCGGCTCCGCGAGGCGTTCCCCGAGGTGGCCGTCGAGGTCGGCGACCTCCCGGCGGACTGCCGCGTGCCCGGGACGCTCCGGCCCGTCGTCTGGAACGTCCTCGAGAACGCCGCCGAACACAACGCGAGCGACGACCCCCGCGTCGAGGGTCGCGTCGAGGTGGCCGACGGCCGCGTCGAGATCCGCGTCGCGGACAACGGCCCCGGCATCGACGCGAGCGAGTACGCGGCCGTCGAGCGCGGGACCGAGACCCAGCTCGAGCACGCCAGCGGGCTCGGCCTCTGGCTGATCCACTGGGGCGCGGACATCGCCGGCGGCCGCGTGACGTTCGCGGACAACGAGCCGACCGGCGCCGTCGTCACGCTCGACGCCCCCCGGCTGGACGCGTGACTACTGCTGGTCGGCGTGGGCTTCGAGGGCGTCCGCCCGGAGCGCTTCCTCGGCCTCCGTCTCGCAGGCCAGCCGCGGCACCTCCGTCGGATTGCCGTCGTCGTCGAGCGCGACGAACGTGAAAAACGACGTCGTGGTCTTGCGCTCGGTCCCCTGCACGGGGTCCTCCGCGCGAACCTCGACTTTCACCTCGATGCTGGAGCGGCCGACGTCGAAGACGAACGCCTCCACGACGGCGACCTCGCCCATCTCGATGGGCGCGATGAAGTCGACGTGGTCCATCGACGCGGTGACGCACTGCTTGCCGGAGAACCGCATCGACGCGATGGCCGCGCAGATGTCCATCCAGTGGAGGACGGCGCCCCCGAGCGCGCGGCCGAGGTTGTTCGTGTCGTTCGGCAGGAGCAGCTCCGTCATCTCCGTGTAGGAGTCCATGAGGCGGGCCGGCTCTGTCATGGGACGTGGTTCTCCGCGAGTCGGCTTGAATGCTTCCGAGTGGCGACACCGCCGCAGAGCGCCTTCCGACAAGCGTAAGGCCGCCACAACTAACGTGGAGGTAATGAGCGAGGAATCCGCGGCCAGCGACGGGTCGGTTCGGGTCGTCGGGACCGCCCACGTCTCCGCGGACAGCGTCGAGGAGGTCGAGCGCGTCGTCGAGGCGGAGCAGCCCGACACGGTCGCCGTCGAACTCGACGAGGGGCGCTACCGCCAGATGCAGGGCGACGCGCCCGAGGACCTCGACGCCAGCGACCTCCTGAAGGGGAGCATGGCGTTCCAGTTCCTGGCGTACTGGCTGCTGTCGTACGTCCAGAAGCGGCTCGGCGACCAGTTCGGCATCGAGCCGGGCGCGGACATGAAGGCGGGCATCGACGCCGCCGAGCGGATCGGCGCGGACGTTGCGCTCGTCGACCGCGACATCCAGGTGACGATTCAGCGCTTCTGGGCGCGCATGACCGGCGTCGAGAAGCTCCGGCTGGTCGGCGAACTCGCGCTCGGGGTGACCGACAGCCGCACGCTCGGGCTGGGGTTCGGGGCGTTCGTCGGCTTCCTCGTCGGCGTCGTCGCGCAGTTCGTCGCCGGCCCGTTCCTGCTCCCGCCACCACCGGCGACCGTCGGCGTCGTCGAGACGGCGCTGGTCGTGCTGTCGGGGCTGGCGGAGACACTGCTGTTCGCGGGCGCCGGCGCGCTCGTGTTCGGCGCGGTGTTCGTCGCGCTGTTCGCGCGCGCCGCCCCCGAGGAGGACGTCGAGGAGTTCTCGATGGACGACCTCACGGACGCCGACGTGGTGTCCGCGATGATGGAGGAGTTCCGGCGGTTCAGCCCCGCGGGCGCGGAGGCCCTCATCGACGAGCGGGACGCCTACATCGCGCACAACCTCGTCGCGCTGCGCGCGCAGGGCAAACACGTCGTCGCGGTGCTCGGCGCGGGCCACCGCGAGGGCGTCGAGCACTACCTCGAGCACCCCGAGGAGCTCCCGCCGATGGAGTCGCTGACGGGCACGCGGAGCAGGCGGTTCTCGGTCGCCCGGGTCTTCGGCCTGCTCATCACCGTGGGCTTCCTCGTCTTCTTCGCGCTGCTGGTGATGGCGGGCGTCGACAACACCGTCCTGCTGCAGGTGTTCGGCGCGTGGTTTCTCTTCAATGGGGTCCTCTCGATGGGCGCCGCGAAGCTCGCGGGCGCCCACTGGACGAGCGCGGGCGTCGGCGGCGCGGTGGCGTGGCTGACCAGCATCAACCCCCTGCTCGCGCCCGGCTGGTTCGCGGGCTACGTGGAACTGCGCTACCTCTCCGTGCGGGTCGCGGACATCGGCACGCTGAACGAGCTCATGGACGACCAGGAGACGCCGATTCTGGACCTGCTCCGGCAGATGATCGAGGTGCCGCTGTTCCGGCTCATCGCGGTCGTCGCGATGACGAACGTCGGGAGCATCGTCGCGAGCGTGCTCTTCCCGTTCGTCGTGTTGCCGCTCATCGGCGGGCCCTTCGACAGCGTGGGCGCGGTCACGGACGCGATGCTGCGGGGCGCGCAGAACAGCGCGGACGCCGTCTGGGGGCTGGTACGGTGAACTTCAGCAACCGCGAGCTCCGGGACCTCGCGGTCGCGTGGCTGGCGCTCGGGCTGGCGTTCAGCCTGCTGTACGTCCCCGTCTCCGCGACCACGATCGTGGACGTGCTGGCGAGCGTGCGGTTCCGCGAGGAGTTCGCGCTGAGCCTGGCGACCGTCGGCGTCGCGTTCCTGCTGCACGAGCTCGCGCACAAGGTCGTCGCCGTCCGCTTCGGTCAGCACGCGGAGTTCCGCGCGGACTTCGGAATGCTCGCGCTCGCCGTCGCGGGCGGCTTCGCGGGGTTCCTGTTCGCGGCGCCGGGCGCGGTCCACCACCGCGGCCGCATCACGCCCCGCGAGCACGGCCTCATCGCGGTCGCGGGGGCGCTGACGAACGTCGCGCTCGCCGTCGTCTCGCTGGCGCTGATGCTGACGGTGGCGCCGACCATCGGGTGGCGCGGCCTGTTCATCAACGTCCTGCTGGCGGGGTTCAACATGATTCCGTTCGGGCCGCTGGACGGCGCGACGGTGCTGCGCTGGAACAAGGCCGCGTACGCGGCGGCCGCGGCGATCACCGTCGGCCCGGCGCTGCTGCTGTTCTTCGGGATATAGTCGTCCGCGCATAGACCGGCACGCTTTTCGCCCCGAGTTGCGCACGGTCGTGTATGAGCGACGGGAGCGACGACGAACTCACGTACGCCGAGGCGGGCGTGGACATCGAGGACAGCGAGGCGGCGACCGCGGCGCTGGTCGGCGCCGTCTCCGAGGTCGGGGACACGACCGAGTACGCGGGCCTCGTGGACGTCGGCGACCGGTACCTCGCGCTGGCGACCGACGGCGTCGGCACGAAACTGCTCGTGGCGGTCGCCCTCGGGGACTACTCGACGGTGGGCATCGACTGCATCGCGATGAACGTCAACGACCTCGTGGCCGCGGGCGTCGAACCCGCGGCGTTCGTGGACTACCTCGCGGTGGACGTGCCCGACGAGGCCCGCGCCGCCGAACTCGGCGAAGGGCTCGCCGCGGGCGCGGAAGAAGCCGGCGTCGCGCTCGTCGGCGGCGAGACAGCGGTGATGCCGGAGGTCGTCGAGGACTTCGACCTCGCGGGCACCGTGGCGGGACTCGCGACCGACGACGACCTGCTCGCGGGGGAGGCGCAAGCGGGCGACGTGCTCGTGGGGTTCGCGTCGTCTGGCATCCACTCGAACGGCCTCACGCTCGCCCGGGAGGCCGCCTCCCGAGCCGGCGGCTTCGACGAGCCGTTCCCCGGCGACGACTACGACACGGTGGGCGAGGCGCTGCTGGAGCCGACCCGCATCTACACCTACCTGCTCGATGCGCTGCACGAATACGACGTGCACGCCGCCGCCCACGTCACCGGGGGCGGGTGGACGAACCTCGAACGCATGGGAGAGTACCGCTACGACGTGACGGATCCGCTGCCCGCGCAAGACGTCTTCGCGTTCGTGCGGGACGCGGGCAACGTCGGCGACGAGGAGATGCACCGCACGTTCAACATGGGCACCGGGTTCGTGGTCGCGGTCGACCCCGCGGACGCCGACGCGCTAATCGACGCGACCGACGGCGAGCGAATCGGCGAAGTCGCCGACGGCGACGAGTCGAGCGTGGAGATCCGCGGCCTGTCGCTCTAACTGAGCCGCGCAGCGACGTCGGCCTGCGTGATGATGCCGACGGTCGCGCCGTCGTGGGTGACCATGACGGCCTTGTAGTGGTCCAGCAGGCTCGAGATCTCGTCGAGCGTGGCGTCCTCGGAGACGGTGGGGAAGCTCTCGCTCATCACGTCCCGCACGGGGTGTTCGCCGACGTCCTCGCCGGCGTGGACCACGTCGCTGTCGCTGATGGAGCCCACGGGGACGCCGTTCGTGATGACCGGGAGCTGGGAGTAGCCGGCGTCCTGCATCTTCTGGACGGCGTCGCTGACGGCGTCGTCGGGCGCGACGCTGACGACGTCCTCGTGCATCAGCGTCTTCGCGCGCACGACGTCGCCCTCGGCCTCGTCCAGCGCCTCGACGATGCGGCGCAGCGTGGACAGGCGGGGGTCGACGTCCCCGCCCTCGATGCGGGCGATGAGCGGCTGTGAGACGCCCGCGCGCTCGGCGAGCTCGCTCTGCGTGAGTTCCAGCGAGGTCCGCCGTTCGCGCAGGTCCTTCGGCGTCGGCAAACGCATACGCCGCAATAACCGACAGTTATTGATAAAGGTTCGGGAGGGTACGGTTACTCGCGGTTCGACTCGCCGCCCTCGTCCTCCTCGATGACCTCGATGACCTCGAGGGGGACGTCGCGGAGCGCGCCGCCGACCTCGCTCTTCGCGATGCGCTCGGCGTGCTCCTCGCTGTCCGCGTTGAAGACGGTGAGCTCGAGGACGAGCCCGACGAGCGCGGTGTTCGCCGCGAGGAACGCCGCGTCCAGCGGCTCGGCGCACGCCGGACAGGTCGTGACGCCGGCCTCGACTTCCACGTAGTCGAGGTCCTGGTCGTTCAGTCGCTTGCCGGCTTCGCTCACGGCGACGCCGATGGCGTCGTCGGAGTTCTCGACGTCACGCACCAGCCACGCGGCCTCCATCGCAACGACGTAGTTGCTCATACTCGTTCAACGCGGCGCGGAATGTCGTGCTTTGTGGTTTGGCCGCCTCGGGCGGACGTGACTCGAAACCACGCCATAACTTACGGCGTGGTGTCGGCACAGCGACGGCACCGCTACGGCTCGCTACGGGATTCGAGGGTCCCCGGCGGGCCGGAACCGCCGAAATCGAAAACCGCACGACTGCGGCGAGTTTGTCCGGCCCGACGCACCGGAAAGTACTTGTGCGGGTGTGTCCTGAGCCGTCACCATCCCGATGCTCGACCGCACCACCCGACTCGCGCTGTTCACGCTGTACCAGTCCGCCCTCGCCCTCGGCATCGCGTTGCTGCCCGTCGCGCTGGTCGCCCGGCAGGCCGGCGTCACGCTCCCGGTCCGGAAGCTCGTCGAGCGCACCGAGCGCGCCTACCGCGCGGCGAACTGAAGACGCAGCGTAGACGGCCGCTACCGCTCGATTCTCCCGCGTCGCGAATCCCCGGAAAAGATGGTTTTATCAGTCCCGGACTGGTAACGTCTGGTAATGTTCGACAGCAACGAGGGCTCGGAGTTCGCCCGGAACCAGGCACGGTTCGGCGGCACCCAGAACCCCTACGAGCCGGAAGTCGGCTCCCTCCCCGACGGCGACCGCTCGGGCGCGGACGACGAGTACGTGAACAAGACCGGCACCACCATCGTCGGCCTCACCACGCAGGACGGCGTCGTGATGGCCTCCGACATGCGCGCGAGCCTCGGCGGCCGCGTCGTCTCCAACAAGGACGTCCAGAAGGTCGAGGAGATCCAGCCGAACGCCGCGCTCTCGATGTCCGGCTCCGTCGGCGGCGCCCAGAGCTTCATCCGCTCGCTGCGCGCCGAGGCGAACCTCTACGAGGCCCGTCGCGGCGAGTACATGTCCGTCAACGCGCTCGCCACCATGGCGTCGAACCTCCTCCGCGGCGGCCCGTTCTTCCGCGTCGTCCCCATCCTCGGCGGCGTCGACGACGACGGCGGCCACGTCTACAGCCTCGACCCCTCGGGGAGTTCGCTGTCGGACAACTACACCGCGCAGGGCTCCGGGATGCCGTACGCGCTCGGCGTCCTCGAACAGGAGTTCAGCGAGGACCTCACCACCGACGAGGCCGTCACCGTCGCCGCGCAGGCCATCGACTCCGCCAGCGAGCGCGACACCGCCTCCGGTAACGGCATCCACGTCACGAAGATCACCCGCGAGAACGTCGAAATCATCGGCCACAAGGACGTCGACGACGTCCTGTAACGGCCGCCGTTCTTCTCTCTCTCCGACTCTCGGCGCCCCGCTAGTCGTCGAGCCCGTCGCCCCGCCCGAGCCAGTCAGCGAAGCTCCCGTCGAGGAGCGTCTCGCGCTGGTTCTCGATGTACTCGCACTGCATCGCGTACACGGCGTTCTCGAAGGAGTTGCCGTCGTAGAGCGCGCTCCGGATGCGGTCGCGCTTCCACGACGCGGGCGTGATCTCGTGGCGGGCGCGCTGGCGGAGCGGCCACAGGTACTTCGCGGCCTGCTCGTTCGAGAGCCCGCGGCGCCGCAGGCCGGCTTCCGCCTGCTCGAAGAGGTCCGCGTAGATGTCGGTGGTGTCGGTGACGCGGTCGCCGTCGCTGGTCAGCCACGCGAGGTCCGCGTCGAGGCCGTTGCGCGCGGCGTCGTAGAAGCTCTCGCGGGCGGTCTCCCAGTCGAGGTCGTACAGCGGGTGTTCGGTCCGCGGGAGGTTCTCCAGCAGCCCCGCGAACGCCGCCTGCACCGCGATGGTGTCCCGCACCGTCGGCTGGCCGGCGATGGGCCGGAACTCGATGCGGGCGTTGGCGTCCTCCTTCGAGGCGCCGCCGAACACCGGCCGCACCCACCGCCAGAACGTGCCGTGTTTGCGCCGCCAGTGCGCGAACTCGTCGTCGAAGCGGCCGCCGTCGGACACCGGCATCGGGACGATGGTGTTGTCCTCGGCGACCCGGTCGACGGCGTCCTCGACGCTCTCGAAGTCCTCGGGGAACCGGACCTTCTGCCGCTCGCCGGGGACGTTCAGCACGGACTCGAAGACGTCGATGCGGGACTCCTGCCAGCCGTCGACGAGGATCTCCTCGGGCGTGGCGTCCTCGTCGTAGAGGTCCGGCGGGAAGACCGGGGAGTTCACGCAGAGCGCCAGAAGCGGCGCCGCGAACCGGAGCGCGTACCGGAAGTACGTCGGCAGGTCGACGGCCTGCGGGACCTGGTAGTGGGGCTGGATGGACGTGATGAGCGCCTCCGGCATCACGGTGTCCGCCTCCAGGGAGACGTGCGGGGCGTCCAGTCGCATGCCCGCGGGCTGGTCGGTGTTCGCCATCGCGTGGTAGCGCGCGGACGCCGACATGTTCGTCGCGATCTCGACGCCCTCCCGGGAGACGCTGTTCGTGAGGTAGTCGCGGGCGGTCTCGCCCTCCGGCGGAATCGTCCACATGCCGTCGCTGACGAGGTGCAGCCCCTCCGCGTCCATCGGCTCCTCGGCGGCGTCGAGGTTCGCCCGCACCTCCGTCTCCTGTGCGCGCAGTCCGTGCTCGTTCAGCGGCTGGGGGCTCGTCGTCATCTCCGCGTTGTGGAGCCCGAGTTCCTTCTCGAAGCCGACGAACTCGAGGACGCGGCGCGGCACGCGCGCCAGCGACCCCTCGTCGTTGACCGCGTAGAACTCGTACTCGAGGCCGACGATGGCCTGCGGGTTGTCGAACGTGCCCGCGGCGATCTCGGCTTTCACGACCTCGGCGTCCTCGCGGACCTGCTGTTGGAACGCCTCGGCGTCCACGTCGAGCACGTCGTGCACTCGCTCCACGAGGTCCGGGCCTGTCATGGAGTGGGGTTTGTCGCCCCGCCCTTAATAAGCGCGGTGGGTGGGCCGGCCGCGGTTCGCGCGTTTTAACTGCGGGTGCTGGCTACCGGACGGTAATGGAATTCCGCTCGTTCGCCGCGCACGCCGCCGACGTCGAGGCGACGGACGCGGACCTCGACGTCGTCGCGAAGGTCGCGGCCCTGTTCGCGGAGGCCGGCGACGACCTCGCGGTCGTCGCGCGGTTCGTGCAGGGCCGGGTGTTCCCCGCGCACTCGGAGACGAAACTGGACGTCGGCCCGCGGCTCTGCTACGAGGCACTGGCGCGCGCGGCGGCGACGAACGTCAGCGTCGACGACGTCGAAGCCCGGCTCGCGGAGACCGGCGACATCGGCGAGGTGGCGGCGAACCTCGACCTCGGCGGACAGGCGGGACTGGGCGCGTTCGCGGCGGAGGGCGGCGACGACGGCCTGTCGGTCGCGGACGTGTACGCGGACCTGCGGGCACTGGCGGCCGCCGAGGGAGACGGCAGCCAGGACGAGAAGGTCACCCTGCTGTTCGGGCTGTTCAACGACTGCTCGGGCGAGGAGGCCCGCTACCTCGCGCGGCTCGTGCTCGGGGAGATGCGCATCGGCGTCGGCGAGGGCGCGGTCCGGGACGCCATCGCGGAGGCGTTCGATGTCGCCGTCGAGTCCACGGAGCGCGCGCTCCAGGTGTCGAACGACTACGGGCTCGTCGCGGAGACCGCCCGCGACGACGGCGAAGAAGGCCTCGACGCGATGCACCTCGAAGTCGGGCGGCCCGTGCAGGCGATGCTCGCGCAGGCCGGCACCGTCACCGACGCCCTCGAAGAGTGGGAGGAAGCGGCCGTGGAGACGAAGTTCGACGGCGCGCGCGTCCAGGTCCACTGGGACGGCGAGGAGGTGTCGCTGTACTCCCGGAACATGGAGGACGTCACGGACGCGCTCCCGGAGCTCGTGGAGTTCGTCGAGGAGCACGTCGAGGCGCCCGTAATCCTGGACGGGGAGGCGGTCGCGGTCGACGACGACGGCAGCCCGCTCCCGTTCCAGGAGATCCTGAAGCGGTTCCGCCGCAAGCACGACGTCGCGGAGATGCGCGACGAGATTCGCGTCGAACTGCACGCCTTCGACTGCCTGCACGCGGGCGGGGAGGACCTGCTGGACGAGCCGTTCCGCGAGCGCCACGAGCGCCTCCGGGCGGTCGTCGACGACGAGTCCGCGGTCTCCGAGATTCTGGTGACCGAGGACGCCGACGAGATTGCGGCCTTCGAGGAGGACGCCCTCGAAGCGGGCCACGAGGGCATCATGCTGAAGGACCCGTACGCGGCGTACACGCCCGGCGACCGCGGGAAGCACTGGCTGAAGCGCAAGCCCGACGTGGAGACCCTCGATTTGGTGGTGACGGGCGCCGAGTGGGGCGAGGGGCGCCGGGCGTCGTTCCTCGGGACGTTCCTGCTGTCGGCCCGCGACGAGGCGACCGGCGAGTTCGAGACCATCGGGAAGGTGGCGACGGGCATCACGGACGAGGAACTCGCGGACCTGACGGCGCTCCTCGAACCGCACGTCCGCGCGGAGGACGGCCAGGAGGTCGACCTCGAGCCCGCGGTCGTCTTCGAGGTCGGCTACGAGGAGATCCAGACGTCGCCGACCTACGAGTCGGGCTACGCGCTGCGGTTCCCGCGGTTCGTCACCGTCCGCGAGGACAAACCCCCGGAGGACGCCGACACCATCGAGCGCGTCGAACGGCTCGCCGACCGGCAGGGCTGAGTACGGTGGGCTTACCGCTCGCGCGCGGCGGCTAACAATACCCCCGGCGGCCGTCGACCCGGTATGACGACCACACTCATCGGGTGGACGGCGGGCGCGAAGTTCGGCTGGCCCGCGCTGTCGACGGGCGGCGGCTTCCTCGAACTCGCGGTGATCTTCCTCGTGCTCGCGGTCGTCGCCGCGATACTGGGCGCCCGCGGCGTCGCCGGCGTCAGCGCCACCATCGCGAAGTGGCTGGTGCTCGTGTTCCTCGTGCTCGCGGTCGTCTCGTTCTTCCTGTAGGCGGCGGTGCGTTGAACACGCCGGCGCGCCACGTGGGCGTATGAACGTCCGTGGCGCCGTCGTGGACCTCGACGGCACCGTCCTCCGCGGCGAGACGGCTCCTCCCCGGGGCCGCCGACGCCGTGGCCGCGCTCCGGGGGCGCCTCGAGCGCGTGCTCTTCCTGACGAACAACCCGACGGTGCCGGCCGGCGAGTACGCCGCGCGGCTCACCGAACTGGGCGTCGACGCGACCGCCGACGACGTGCTCACGTCGACCGCCGCGACGGTCGCGTACCTCCGCGAACGGCACGACGGGGCGGCGACGTTCCCCATCGCGGAGTCCTCGATCGTCGACCAGCTGCGGGCCGCGGACGTGTCGCTGACCGACGACCCCGCGACCGCCGAGGTGGTCGTCGCGGGCTTCGACCGGGAGTTCCACTACCGCGACCTGCAGGCCGCCCTTGACGCGCTCGGCGACGAGACGGCGTTCGTCGGCACGGACCGCGACCGCACGATTCCCGGCGAGGACGGCCCAATCCCGGGGTCGGGCGCCATCATCCGGGCCGTCGCGGGCGTCACCGGGCGCGAGCCGGACGCAGTCCTGGGGAAGCCGTCCGCGACGACCGCGCGCCTCGCGGCCGACCGGCTCGGCGTCCCGAGCGAGGACTGCGTGCTCGTCGGCGACCGCCTCGACACCGACGTCGCGATGGGCGAACGGACGGGGATGACGACGGTGCTCGTGCGGACGGGCGTCAGCGGCGACGCCGACCTCGCGGACAGCGACGTCCAGCCGGACTACGTCTGCGACTCGCTGGCCGACGTCCCCGACCTGGTCGGTTAGTCGTGGAAGTACGGCGCGGCGAGGACGAACCCGGCGACCGTGAGCGCGAGCGCGTAGCCGAACGCGGCGGCGTACGAGCCGGTCGCCTGAATCAGCTCGCCGGCGACCAGCGGCGCGCTGAACGCGCCGAACAGCCCGACGCTCGTGAGCAGCGCGACCGCGGTGGTGACGCTGTCGTCGTCGACGGTCCGCGGGACGACGCTGAAGAAGAGCCCGAGGCTCAGCTGCACGAAGTAGCCGCCGACGAGCAGGAACGCGGCGACGACGAGGTACGTCGAGGAGGCCGCGATGCCGACGAGCGTGATTCCGGAGACGACCAGCGACGCGAGCACGACCGGGCGGGCGCGGCCGCCGAACAGCCGGTCGGTGACGACGCCGCCGCTGGCGCGCGCGGCGGCCCCCAGCAGGGGGAACGTCGCGGTGAGCGCGCCGCTTTGCGCGAGCGACAGCGACAGCTCGGTGGTGAGGTACGTCGGCACCCAGCTGTTCACGAAGAGGTACAGCGAGTACGAGACGAACCCGAGCGCGCAGACGAGCAGGACCGCGCGGTTCCGCGCGACCGCGAGCACGCCACGGAGCGCGGGCACTTCGCCGGTGCCGCCGCCGGCGAGCGCGTCGTCCCAGCGGAGGAGGATGGCGGCGAGCGCGGGCACCAGCAGTAGCGGGTACGCGAGGAAGACGGAGGCGGTGCCGAACTCGGCGACGAGCGTCGGGCCGGTGAGGTGGCCGACGGCGAACCCGATGGGGCCGCTAGCGGTGTAGAGGCCGGTCGCGGTGGCGGCGTTCCGGAACTGCCCGAAGACCGTGAGGCCGGTGTTCCAGAAGAGCACGAAGCCCAGTCCCGCCACCACCCGGGCCCACAGCACCGGCCAGTAGGCGCCCTGCCGGGCGAACTGCCAGCTCGCGACGCCGCCGACGAGGAAGAACGCGGTCGCGAGCGCGAAGCTCCGGGGCGCGCCGAACCGGTCGACGACCGCGCCCGCGGGAAGGCTGGCGACGACGGCGACGCCGAGCATCACGCTGACGAGCCAGTTCACCGCCGCGGGGGTGGCGCCGAGCTGGTCGGCGAGCACGGGCGTCGTGCTCGCGGGCACGATCTCGTAGGCGCCCGAGGCGAGGGCCGTCGCGAGGACGCCGACGACCACGACCGGGTGCTCGGAGAGCGCCGGGCGGGAGTCCATACCGGCGACGCGGGCCGCAGGGACAAGTCGCTGTCCCCGGCGGCAAGACGGGACCGCTACAGGACGCCCATCTCGTCGAGGCGCTCGGGGAGGTAGGTGTCGGTGACGAAGTCAAGCCCGCGGGACGCCAGCGCCTGCTGTTCGGCCTTCTTGTCGATATCGAGCTGGAGCTCGATCTGCTCGGTCCAGAAGTCGCTCTGGAACCGCGGGTCCTCGAGTTCGGACTCGAGGGCGTTCACGTCCGAGTCGGACAGCGGGTCCGTCGGCAGGTCGTAGTCGACGATGTCCTGCGGGCGGATGCCGACGAACTGCGCCGCCGGCGTGGCGAGGTACTCCGAGAGGTGCGCGGACTTGATGGAGCCGTACGAGACGGAGCCGAAGATGCGGTACGACCACGGGTCGCCGTCAGTGAACACGGTGATGGGGAGGTCGAGTTCGTCGTGGAGGCGCTTGGTGAGCCGGCGGGTCGCCCGCGCGGGCTGACCGCGAGGTGGACGACGAGGCAGTCGTACTCGTCGTCGAAACCGTTCTCCACGAGGCGGTCGCGCATCCCGCCGGTCTCCACGCACATCACGAACTCCGCGTCGCAGTCGAGGAACTCGATGGTGTCGGGGTTGTTCGGAATCTGGTAGCCGCCCTGCCCGACGTCGTCCTGGCAGTGGATCTCGCGGTCGCCGCGGTTGGTCTGCTCGCGGATGCGCAGCGGCCCCATCACCTTCGCGCCGGACTCCTCGGGGCGCATGTGGAAATCCTCGCGCTTCACGCCGGAGACGATCTCGAGGTCCTCGACGAGCTTGTCGGACTCGCTCTGGTCGTTGAACTGGGCCTCCTCCTCGTCCCACGACTCGGAGAGGTAGTACAGCTCACGCAGCGTCGACGAGCGGTTCTCGTCGAGCTGCTGGGCGAGGAAGTCGATGGTGTAGACGGACTTCAGGAGCTTCCGGGCGCCGCGCACGGAGTTCGCCGACCGCGTGCTCGTGCGGTCGCCGTACACCCACACGTCGGCGTCCGGGTCGTACTCGATGTTGGACTTCGAGCGCGTCGGCAGCGTCATCTTCGGGACGTCGCCGCGCTCGAACTGGTCGTAGAACTGTTCGGCCAGCTCGACGAGCTGGTCGCGGGCGTCGTCGCCCTTCGGTGTGTCTGGGGTGTTTGCGTCGCTCATTCGTTGACAGTGAGGCGGGCGTCCTCGACGCCCTGTACGGAGAGGTCGAACTCCGCGTCGTCCGGCACGCTGTACGTCAGCTCCTCGGCGTCGCCGCCGGCGACCGACGGCGACCACTTCACGAACCACTCGCCGTCCATCTCCACGACGCTGCCGTCGGAGGCGTCGGCGGGCTCGGCGGTGACGATGTCCGTGACGTCGACGTCGGCGGCCGTGCTGCCGTGGTTCTCCACGCGCAGCGTCACGTCGCCGCCGTCGTACTCGCGCTCGACGAGGACGTTGTTCATGATGCGCGCCAGCGAGTCCTCGACGTCGAGGTCGCCGTTGCCCGTCATCTCGGAGACCTTCTCCGCCATCGTCGGGAGGATGTCCATGATGACGTTCTGCTTCTGCTGGCGCTTGCGCATCGACTGGCGCTTGTTCAGGAAGGACTTGAGGTCGCGGGCGGCTTCGCGGACCGCGAGCTCGATCTCGTCCTCGATCTCCTCCACGGACGCGACGGCGTCCTTGGACTCGCTGGTGAACGGCACGTTCGTCGACGCGACGTGGACCATGATGACCGCGGGGCCCTGCGGGAGGCCGCTACCGCCGGGCTGGTCGAGGTTGTAGTTCCGCCAGCCGATGTCCTTCACGACGTTCGTGGTCGCGCAGGCGCCGCGCTGGTAGACCAGCGGCACGCGGTTCGCGAACCGCAGCAGGTCGACGCCGCCCTGGTCCTCGAGCTCGCCGCCGTACGCGATGCCGGCCTCGACGATGAACGGGTCGCCGCCGTGGACTTCGGCGTCCCGGGTGGCCGCCGAGTAGAACTCCGCGTCGAACTCCTTCCGGAGGCCGGCCTCTACGAGGTCGGCCTTGATGGGGGAGAGACACGAGGTCGGCGGCGCCATCACGTCGACGCTCTCCATCGCCGCCAGCAGCTCGCTGGCGGTGTCGCGGTCGCCCGCGACGTCCTTCGTCTTCGGCGGGTCGTCGGGGACGGTCGCCATGTCCGTCCAGAGCTCCTCGACGACGTTCTCGCGGGCGGTGTCGCCGACGGTTGCGTCCTCGACCTCCTCGGTCATCTCGGCGGCGCGGTAGACGAACTCCGCGAGTTCGTCGCGGGTCACGCGGTCTCGGGGCGTGTCCTCGCCGAACTTGTCGGCGACGCGCTCGGCCAGTCCGCGCACGGTCGCGTCGTCCTTCTGGGTGGTCGTCGCCGCGTCGACCGCGACGAACACGTCGGCCGCGCGGTCCTCGGTGAGCGCGTCCCAGACCGCGTCGACGACGTGCTCCTGCACGGTGCCGCCGAACGTCGTCCCCGAGGACTCTTCGGCTTCGGCGGCGGCGTCCGCAACGAGCGCTTCGAGTTCGGAGTACGCGACGGCGTCGGCGTCTTCGACGGCGTCCGCGACGCGCTCGGCGAAC
>NZ_WPCF01000049.1 GCF_009741975.1 Halobacterium sp. CBA1126
GGCGTCGACGTCGCGGGCGAGGGCGACCTCCGCGCGGCCGCCGACGCAGTCCGCGACCTCGGCCCGGACGCGGTGCTCGTCACGGGCGGCCACCTCGACGGCGACCCCGTGGACGTCTACGCGGGCGAGACGACCCGCGCGTTCTCCCGGGAGCGCGTCGACACCGCGGACACGCACGGCTCGGGCTGCACGCTCTCCGCAGCCGTCGCCGCTTACCTCGCGCGCGGCGACGACCGGGAGACGGCCGTCGAACGCGGCGTCGACGCCACCGCCACCGCCATCGCCTCGAACCTCTCGCTCGGGGCGGGCACCGGCCCCGTCGACCACCGCGCAATCGCCGACGCGCCCCTGCGAGCCGACGGCGCCCGCACCGACCCCGAGAGCGGCGACTACGCCGACGTCCGCGCAGCCATCGACGCAGTGAACGATGTCGTCGCCGCGCTCGAACGCGAGTGGCCGCCCGAACTCGTCCCCGAAGTCGGGACGAACGTTGCCGCCGCCCCCGCCGACGCCACCGCTCCCGACGACGTGGTCGCCGTCGACGGCCGCCTGCACGCGACCAAGCGCGGGGTGCGCGCCACGGGTGGCGTCGCGCCCGGCGCGTCCAGTCACGTCGCGCGCTTCCTGCTCGGCGTCCGCGAACGCGACCCCCGGGTTGCCGCCGCGGGGAACGTCCGCTGGAGCGAGGCCCGGGAAGCCGCGCTGCGGGAGCGCTGGGACGTCGAACGCGTCGACCGCACCGAGGAACCCGAGGAGGTCGACGGCACGATGGACTGGGCCGCCCGCGAGGCAACGGCCGGCCGCGACCGCGCGCCCGACGCCGTCGTCGACCGCGGCGCCGTCGGCAAGGAAGCGATGATTCGCGTGGTCGCTGCGGACGCCGACGCGCTGCTGGAGAAGCTCAGAACCGCCGCGTCACTCGAACGTGACGCCGACGTCGTGTAGGCCGTCGTTGTGGAGCGCGAGGTCCACGAGCAGCGGCGTCAGCGACTCCACCTCGGCGGCGTTCGCGAGCGGGCCGGCGTCCAGCGCCCGAATGCCCTCGATGCCCTCCGCGAGGTCGACGACGTTCCGCTTGGCGTCGCCGTCGTCGCCGACGACGAGCGTGTCGAGGTCCAGTTCCACGTCGAGGTTCGCCAGCCGGTCCGCCGAGAGGTTCTGGAACGCGCCCACCACGGGCACCTCGTCGGGCGCCGTCTCGGCGACCAGTTCGGTGACGCTGCCCGCGCTCGGCGGGTTGTAGTCGAAGCCGCCCTCGCGTTTCTTCATCCCGACCGCCGGCGACACGAGCAGGGTCTCCTCGTCGATGCGGTCCGCGATCTCTTCGACGACGTCCGCGACGTGGTACGGCGGCACCGCCAGCACCACGACGTCCGCGCGGTCGGCCGCCATCCCGTTGGCGAACCCCGTGACCTTCCGGTCGACGCCGCGGCTGTCCAGTTCGGTCTCGTACGCGTCGGCCTTCGCCCGGGCCTTCTCGGGGTCACGCGAGCCGACGACGACCTCGTGGTCGGTGTCGTACGCCCACCGCAGCGCCAGCCCTTCGCCGATGTCGCCAGTCCCGCCGAGTAACGCGATTCGCATACCTCAGTGTCTCCCGGCGCGCGGTTAAGAATTGTGTGAGTGAGCTACCCGACGTGGGTCTCGACGTCCACGCCCGTCAGCCGGCCGAGCTCCTCCCACTCGTCGTCGCGGGCGTGGCGGCGCTCGACGGTCACGCGCTCGTCGCTGGTCTTCGGCGTCGTGAACCGGAACAGCACGTTCTCGGCTTCCACGTCCCGGCCCTCGGCGTAGAACCCCCGTTCGCCCTCCTCGGCGTCCTCGAGTTCGACGTCGTGCTCCCACTCGTCGTCGACCTCGATGTGGACCGGGCCGGCCTCCTGTTCGCGGAGAATCGTCACGAGTTCGTCCATGCGGGTGGCTGCGGCCGCCAGCGTGTTATGCGATGTGGCCGCGCTACCGCCGCTCGAGGACCTCGGGGAGGTCGTTGACGGAGTCGAGGACGCCGTCCGCGCCCGCGTCCTCGTACTTCCGGCGCCCCTCCGGTCCTGTCAGCCCGCCCGTGAGCACGCCGAACGCGTAGTACGTCCGCTCCGGGTCGGCCTCCCGGGCGTTCAGCACCGTCTCGACGTCGTCGAGCGTGTCCCCGACGAACGCCACCGCGTCCGCGCCCGTGCGCTCGGCGAGCGCGACCAGCGCCCGCGGGTGGGGCTTCCCCTCCTCCCAGTCGTCCATCGTGAACCGGTACTCGGCGGGGACGTCCAGCCCCACGCGGTCGAGAGCGATTTCGGCCTCCGCTTCGGGGCGTCCCGTCAGCACACCGACCGGGAACTCGCTCGTGAGCGCGTCGACGGTCTCCGCGGTCACGATGACCGGCTCGTCGTTGATGTACCCGGCCTCGTCGGGGAGGTCCGGCTCCGCGCCCTCCAGCTCCTCGTAGAGGTCGGTTCCGAGGTAGAGCTGCTGGAACACCTCGCGGAGCCGGTCCGGCCGCCAGTCCTCGCGCACGCGCTCGACGCCGCCCGGGTCGAGGTGGGACTCAACGACCGCCTCCGCGCCCGCGAGGCCCCCGCTGTGCTCGGCGATTCGGTCGGTGAACTCGGCGACGTCGCCCTCGTAGCCCTCTCGGCTCGCGAGCACGAACAGCGCCGCTGCGTCGGTCAGTGTCCAGTCGTTGTTGAACCCGCCCGCGTCCTTGAACTGCTGGACGGCGGCCCTCTCGATGGTGTCCCCGTAGACGTACTGGACCGACTCTACGATTGCGCGCCGGTAGGAGTCCGCGACGTCCACGAGCACGCCGTCGACGTCGAGCACGACCGCGTCCACTTCCATACGCTCCCGGACGCGGCCCGCCGAAAAGACAGTTACGTCCCCGGCCGCGGGTCCTCGTCCGCCTCCCGCGCGACGTACAGCGTCCCCGAGGCGACGGTCCGGCGTTCGACCGGCACCGCGGGCTGGTCGCCGCCCAGCGTCGTGAACAGGCACGCCGCGCCCGCCGCCTCCGCCGCCGCGAGCAGCGCGCGGTGGAGCTCCGGCGGGCAGTTCAGCGCGTACACCGCGTCGGCGCCCGCGTACACCGACGGCTCCGGGTCAGTCACGTCGTCCAGAACGAACGCCACGCCCTCCGGGACCTCGCGCTCGTGGACGTCCGTCGCCGTCACGTCCCGGCCGCGCGACGCGAGGTCGGCCGCCACGTCCGGCCGCCGGCCCACGCCGACCTCCACCAGTCGCTCGTAGCCCGCGAGCACGTCCGCGACGTCGGGCGGGTTACCCATGCCGGGATGTTTATGCCTCACGCCGCTTAACATCGTCCTAATGCGGGTCGACATCGTGCCCGTCGGCGACGTTCCCGCGAACGTCAAACGCGAGGCCTCCGCCAGCCTTCGGAGCATCTACGACTGCGACGTCGTCGTCGCGCCCGAGCAACCGGTCCCCGAGAGCGCGTACGACGACGCCCGCGGCCAGTACCGCGCCGCCGAGTTCATCGACGTCGCCACCCGCGCCGCCAGCGGCGACAAGACCATCGCCATCACGCCCGAGGACCTCTACTACCGCCGCCGCAACTACGTCTTCGGGCTCGCGTACCTCGACGGCCGCGGCTGCGTCGTCTCCACGTACCGCCTCCAGACGTCCAGCGACGGCGGCTTCTCCGAGCGCCCCGCCAGCGACGTGTTCGCCGACCGCGTCCGCAAGGAAGTCGTCCACGAACTCGGCCACACGCTCGGCCTCGAACACTGCGACAACAACCGCTGCGCGATGAACTTCTCCCCCACCGTCCAGGAGGTCGACCGCAAGGAACAGCACCTCTGCGGGAGCTGCCAGCGAGCGGTCTTCTGAAGCGACCTTCTGCGCTGCGGGCGCGCTCCGCGCGCCCTCGGCAAAAGCTCGGCCAAAAGCACTCCGCCTTCACTTCGCGCCTCCGGCGCTCCGTTCGGTCGTCGGCCCGAGCGCTCAGTCCGTTCGCGCTCGGTGAACCGCTCGCCTCGGGTTCTCCGAGCCGCTCACGGGTCGCTCCGCTCCCCGTTCGCGCAGTCCGAGGCGCTCGTTCCTCGCGCCTCGCGCCGCTCACTCGCGGATGCTCGTTGCCGGCTGCTTCGCGCTGCCGTCTGTGTTCGGTGAATCGCTCGGAGAAAACCGCCTGCGACCGTACCGATTAGTGGCGTAGCGAGGCGAGCGCGCTCAGGTGGCCGAACGGGCCGGCGTCGTCCGGCGGTCCGGGTTCGTCGCTCGTCTCGTTCTCGCTGGTGTTCGCGCCCGGTCCGTTACCGGACGCGCCCGGCGGTCCGGGTTCGTCGCTCGTCTCGTTCTCGCTGGTGTTCGCGCCCGGTCCGTTACCGGACGCGCCCGGCGAGTTTCCCGGCGCGTCACCCGCGCCGGCGACCGTCTCGTTGCCGTCGTCGCTGCCCACCTCACCGGGCGCGTCGGGGCCGTTCCCGGGCGTACCGGCGTCCGTCTCGTCGTCGGTCTCGTTGCCGTCGTCGCGCTCACCGAACGGGCCGTCGCTCGGCGGGCCGCCCGCGCCGATGCCGAACGGCGGGCCCGCGCTCCCGTTGCCCGGCGGCCCGGCGATGCTGCGCGCGATGGCCGCGACCTCGGGGCCGGAGAGGTTGCTCGCGGACGTCCGGAGCCGGTCGAGCGCCGTGACGTTCACGCCGTTGGCCTCGAGGGTCTCGGCGGGCAGCCCCCGCGCGGTCTCGGCGGTCTCGTTGGTCAGCCGCTGGAGCGTCGAGATTTCGGCGGCCAGCCGCGCCATCTCGGCGTGGTAGCGACCCGTCGAGACGTTGCCCCGGTTCGCTTCCAGCTCCTGCTTGCGCTCCCGGAGGTCTTCGAGGCGCTGGTCGAGGTGCTCCGTGTGGTTCGCGACCACGGACGCCTTCGAGGCGTTCGAGTTCGCCGCCCGAATCTGGTGGCCGAACGCCCGCCGCTCGACCTCGCCCTCGACTTCCGCGGCCTGTACGCCGACAACGCCGGCGAGCCGTGCGCCCGGCGCCGTCTCGTTGTCGGTCTCGTTGTTCGCGTCGCCGTCTTGCACCGCGACGCCGGCGGCCGCCGCCGAGCCGCCCGCTGCGGACGCCGCAGCCAGCGGCGCAGCGGCGCCGACGACGAGCAGTGCAGCCACGACGAGTACGGTCGCTCTCATCTCGACCGGTCGTTGGGCGTCCCCGGCTTTATACCCGCGGGACCGTGCACGCGACTTCTAGAGAGTTAACGCCGATTAAGCCGCGTTAAGCGCCCGAGCGGCCGAAGCAGTCAGTTCGTGTAGTAGTACTCGCCGTCGCGCTTCTGTTGCTCGTGCACGCACCTTTTTCCGCTCGCCGCCGCGGGGCGACGGCTCGCGCAAAAACCTGCTCCAAAAAACCGCGCCGCTCAGTTCGTGTAGTAGTACTCGCCGTCGCGCTTCTGCTGTTTGTCGAGCTGGCTGCCGGGCTTGTTGATGCGCGGGCGGCCGAGGTTCTCGTCGCGGCGGAAGGTGACGTCGAGGTTCGCGAGGAACTCGTTCATCCCCGAGCGCATCTCCTGCGGCGTCGACGCGCGGCCGTGTTCGGCGGGCTCGCCGTCGAAGACCATCAGCCGGTCGCTCACGAGGTCGATCATGTAGATGTCGTGGTCGATGACCATCACGGTGGTCTCGCGGTTCTCCGCGAACCGCCGGATGGCGCGGGTCGCGAGCACGCGCTGTTCGACGTCGAGGTGGGCGCTCGGCTCGTCGAGCAGGTAGAGGTCGGCGTCCTTCGAGAGCGTCGCGGCGATGGCGACGCGCTGGCGCTCCCCGCCGGAGAGGTCCGTGAGGTTCTGCTCGAGGATGGCGTCGAGCTGGAGCGGGTCGCCGATCTCGGTCTGCCAGTAGCTCGTGCCGAAGTCGTCCGTGATCGAGGAGAGGAACGCGTCGACGCGGATGTGCTGGTCGGCCTCGACGTACTGGGGTTTGTACGCGATGTCCATCCCGACGTCGAGGTCCGCGCCCGCTTCGCCGTCGACGGTCGTCGGGTCGAGGTCGCCCGCGAGAATCTGGGCGAACGTGGACTTCCCGATGCCGTTCGGGCCGACCACGCCGAGGACCTCGTTGCGGTGGATGTCGCCGCCGTCGACGGTCAGCGTGAACTCGCCCTCGCCGTAGGACTTCGTGAGGTCGGGGTACGAGACCAGCGTGTCCTCGCGGGTCGCCGGCCGCGGCGCGTGCTCCTCGAACGTGATGGCCTCCGGCCGGATGCGCATGTTCTCGTTGTCGAGGTAGCCGCGGAGGTACTCGTTGATGCCGTTGCGCACGCTCTTCGGCGTCGTGACCACGCCGTACACCGACGGTTCGCCGTACGCGACGTGGACGGAGTCCGCGAGCAGGTCCAGCACCGCGAGGTCGTGTTCGACGACGAGCACGGCCTTGTCCTCCTCTTCGGCGAGCTCGCGGACGATGCGCGCCGCGGTGACGCGCTGGCCGATGTCGAGGTACGGCGTGAGCTCGTCCACGAAGTAGAAGTCCGCGTCGCGGGCGAGCGTCGCCGCCAGCGCCACCCGCTGGAGCTCGCCGCCGGACAGCGAGTCGATGGACTGGTCGACGACCGGGCGGATCGAGAGCCGGTCGACGAGCTCGTCGAGGACGCCGCGCTCGTCCGTCCGCTCGAGCAGCTCGCGGGTGGTGCCGTCGAACTGGTCGGGAATCTGGTCGACGTACTGGGGCTTCCGGGCGACCTCGACGTCGCCGCTGCGGACGGCCTCGAGGTAGTCCTGCAGCTCCGTGCCGCGGTACTCGTCGACGACCTCGTCCCACGACGGCTCCTCGGCGTGGCGGCCGAGGTTCGGGGTGATTTCGCCGGCGAGAATCTTCACCGCGGTCGACTTCCCGATACCGTTCGGGCCGAGCAGGCCGGTCACCTTCCCGGGCTCGGGGACCGGGAGGCCGTACAGCGAGAACGCGTTCTCGCCGTACCGGTGGGTGGGCTCGTCGTCGAGCTCCTGCGGGAGGTTGATGATCTCGATGGCGTCGAACGGGCACTTCTCGACGCAGATGCCACACGTCTCCCCGAGGCAGATCTCCTCGCTGATGCGGACCTGGTCGGGGTCGCCGTCCTCGGCGTCCTCGCCGCGGAGCGTGATGCACTCCTTGCCCGTCCGGTTCGGCGGGCAGTAGTTCGAGCACTCGTAGTTACAGCGGTCGGGCTGGCACCTGTCGAGGTCCACGACCGCGATGCTGTCGTCGGCCATCGTTAGAAGGTGATGCCTTCGGAGAGCAGTACGCCCCACGTGATGAACCAGAGGGCGAACGACATGAAGCCGACGTAGAGGTGGTCCTTCGCGGAGAACTCCGAGACGTCGACGCCGGTGACTCGCATCAGCCCGAGTTCGACGGCGACCACGCCGAGCAACACGAGCAGCCCCATGCGGCTGGTCGCGTCCGCGACGACCGCCTCCGAGGCGAACGCCGCCGCGACGCCGCCGAGGGTGGCGATTGTGGTCACCTTCAGGCTGCGCCGGTGGGCAGCCGTCGGGTCCGCGGTTTCTGTCATACACTCTCCTCCGTGAGCCGCGCTCAAAAGGTGTTCGCTTGACGGAGGCCGCGACGCCGGCCCGCGGGCGGTTCGGCCCGCGAACCGGCACGTCCTGCCGGCGTACGCGCTCCATACTCGCGAACAGGCCGAGTGTACGTCGCGTAGGGAGTGTATAGCAAACCGGGCGTCGGCCCACGCGTGCTCTCATGGGAACGCCACCCAAAATCGACCGGCGTCGCTTCGTGACACTCTCCGGAACCGCACTGGCCGCCGCGCTCGCGGGCTGTACGGACGGCGGCGGCGACGGCGACGTGACCACGCAGGCCAACGGCACGACCGCGGGCACCACCGAGGAGCCGACGGAGACGGCCGAGGAGACCACGACGCAGAGCGGCGAACAGGCGTTCGTTCGCGCGGTCCACGCGGCGCCCGGCGCGCCCGCCGTCGACGTCTACGTGAACGACCAGCTCGCGTTCGAGGAGGCGCCGTACAAGGGCGTGACGCCGTACGCCGAGCTCCCGCCGGGCGAGTACGACGTCCGCATCACCGCGGCGGGCGACGAGAGCACGGTCGTCTTCGACGAGACGGTGCCGGTGGAGGCTGGCTACCAGTCCGCGCTCGCGTACGGCGAACTCGGCGCCGACGAGGGGTCCGACACCGCGTTCTCGGTCGGCCTGCTCGCCGACCAGTCGGAGGCGCCGGGCGACGAGGAGTCCCTCGTGCGGCTGTTCCACGGCTCCCCGGACGCGCCCGCGGTCGACGTGACCGTGGAGTCCAGCGGGGACGTGCTCTTCGACGGCGCGGCGTTCGGCGACACGACCGACTACGCGTCGGTGCCGCCGGGGTCGTACACGCTCGAAGTGCGTCCGGACACGGAGGACGGCTCCGGCGACGTCGTCACGACGTTCGACGTGACCGTCGAGGGCGGCACCGCGTACTCCGCGTTCGCCGTGGGCTACCTCGAGCCGTCCGGCGACCAGCCCGAGTTCGACCTGGTGACGACCACGGACGGTCCCGGGCAGACCGAGGGACCGGAGTAGGCCGCCGCGTCGCGGGACGGCGCGGCTCCGCCGTCCGTGGGACTCGCTCCCGCACTTTTAAGCGCGTGGAGTGTTTCGAAACGTAACGATGGCTGAAGACGACAGTGTGCTGGAGGACCTCCCGCCGAGCGCCAAGCTCGTCTACAAGGTGCTCGAGTACGACGGCCCCCTCACCCAGAAGCGAATCGTCGAGGAAACCATGCTCTCCGCGCGCACCGTCCGCTACGCGCTCGAACGCCTCGAGGAGCGCGGGGTCGTCGACGAGGACATCTACTTCGCCGACGCCCGCCAGAGCCTCTACCAGCTGACCGGCGAGGCGGACGGCGAACCGTCCGCCGACGCCGAAGCCGCCTGATTACTCGTTCGGCACGACCGTGATCGTGCGCTCGCGGTCGATGGCCCGCTCTAACTCCTCCGCGATGGCCGACCCCCGGGAGACCTGGATGTCGCCGCCGCGGCCGACCGTCGCCGTGAACAGGTACTCGCCGTCGGCCTGCACCTCGACGGTCTCGCCCGCGCGGTCGCCGGACAGCGGCAGGATGATGTGCCGGGACGTGACCTCCGGAGTTACCACCTGCCCAGCGGCCTGCGCGTCGCCACCGCCGCCGCCGGCGGTCTCGGTGGTGCGCTCGTCGAGCGTGCGCACGTCGATGCTGATGCCGAGGCGGTCCTCGATGTCCGAGATGCGGCCGCCGCCCTTCCCGATGACGTGGCTGATCTCGTCCTCGGAGACGTACACCACGGCCTCGTTCGGCCCGCGAATGTCCACCTCCACGGGGCCGCGGGTCGCCGCCTGCACCTCCCGCTCGACCTCCTGTTTCGCGAGCTTGTCCACGCCCGACTCGGGGCTCTCCTGCGCGTCGTCGAGGGGCACCGTGACGACCTGCCGGTTGAACGTGTAGATCTCGTAGGCGGGCGTCCCGGTCGCGAAGTCCCGCACCTGAATCACGGGGCGCGCGAGGTCCTCCTCCATCAGGCCCTCGGGGACCTTCACCTCGGTCTTCACGTCGTAGACGGTCTCCACGTCGCCCTCCTCGATGTAGACGACGGTGTCCACGATCTGCGGAATCATGCCGAGCTCGACGCGCCCGACGAGCCGCTGGAGCGCGTCGATGGGCCGCGTGGCGTGGACGACGCCGACCATCCCGACGCCCGCCAGCCGCATGTCCGCGAACACCTCGAAGTCGTCGGTCTTCCGCACCTCGTCGTAGATGGTGTAGTCCGGCCGCACCATCAGCAGCGAGTCGGCGGTCTTGGACATCTCCCCGCCGAGCTCCGTGTACTGGGTGACCTCCTCGCCGACCTGCAGGTCGCGGGGCTTCTCCATCGTCTTCACGACGTTGCCGTGGTCCGCGAGGAACTCCGCGACCGCCTGCGCGAACGTCGACTTCCCGGCGCCCGGCGCGCCCGCGATGAGCACGCCGCGGTCCCGCTCCAGCAGCCGCTCGCGGAGCTCGTCGGCGTGCTCGTAGTCGTCCATCGTCGTCTTCACGATGGGGCGGACCGCGGTGATTTCGGCGCTCTCGGAGAACGGCGGCGTCGACACCGCGATGCGCATGTCCCGCACCTGCGCGATGGTCATCCCCTCCTCGGAGAGCTCCACGAACGCGTCGTCCTCGCGCTTCGCCGTCGCGATGACCTCGTTCGCGTACTCCTCGATGGTGTCGGCGTCCAGCTCCTCGTCGTCGCCCGCGGGCTGGTACTCGATCTCCCCGACCTCGCCGCGCTTGACCATCGGCACCATCCCCTCCTTCAGGTGGACGCTCATCGTCTGCTCGTCGAAGTACTGCTCGAGGCCGAGCTCGCCGAGCTCGCGCTCGAGCGGCTCGAGGTACTCCACGTCGATGCCCTTCCCCTTCGCGACCTCCGCCTGCACGATGTCGCTGGTGAGGAAGCGGGCGTCGTGGGCCATCGCCACGTCGCGGATGATGGCGTCGATGGCGCCCGCCGACGCGCGCTTGATGTCCTCCTCGCCGGCGCGCTCGCCGACGTACTTCACCTCGATTCGCCCCTCGTCCGCGAGCTCGACGAGCCGCTGGAGCTCCTCGAGGGCGTCCCAGCCGGTCTGGCGGCCGCTGTTCGCCTGCGCCTCCACTTCGCCGACGACCGCTTCCGGCACGTAGACGGTGTCGCCCTCGTACTCGCCGTCCTCGACCCGCTGCGAGATGCGGCCGTCGACGACGACGCTCGTGTCCGGCACGATGTTCATGTTACCTCCGCGTAGTCGCGGCGTACTGATAAGGGTACTTGCCTCGGGGCGTCGCCGTCTTCCAACAGCGCCGCCGAAGGCGACTAACGCCTCGAACGCGTCCGGCCGCACATGGAACTCCGGGACCTCACGGAACGGCTCGTCTCGATTCCGAGCCACGACGACGAGACCGCGGCGGGCGACGCAATCGCGTCGTGGCTCCGCGAGGAGACCGACGCGACGTGACCCGCGACGGCGCGGGGAACGTCATCGCGTGGCGCAACGAGGACGCCGACGGCGACAGCCTCGCGTTCGTCGGCCACCACGACGTCGTGCCGCCGGACGAGAGCCAAACTGACGACGGCGACTACGTCGTCTACGAGGACGACGGCCGGCTGTACGGCCGCGGCACCGCGGACATGAAGGGCGCCGTCGCGGCGATGCTGCTGGCGTTCCGGGACGCCGAGCCCGACGGCCCGCTCGCGTTCGCGTCGTTCGTCGGCGAGGAGGTCGGCGGCGAGGGCGCCCGGCACGCCATCAGCGAGGGGTTCGCGCCCGACTACGCGGTCGTCGGCGAGGGGTCGACGGGGTACTCCGAGGGCGGCGTGCTCGACGTCGCGGTCGCGCACAAGGGCCGGCGCGCGAGCACGGTCACCGCGGCGGGCGAGGCCGCGCACGCCAGCGAGGTCGAATCCGGCGAGAACGCGGTCTACCGCGCCTGCGACGCGGTGGACGTGCTCCGGGACCTCGACGCGCCCGCCGCCGACGTGCTCGGCCAGCACCTCGCGGGGAGCCTCGCCGTCACCGAAATCGAGGGCGGGACGGCGTGGAACGTGATTCCCGAGTCCTGCGAGGTCACCGTCGACGAGCGCACGGTGCCGGGCGAGCGCGCCGCCCTCGAACGCGTCGAGGACGTCGAGGGCGTCTCGTGGACGGTCGACCAGGACCTGCCGCCGATGGCCTGCGACGACGCCGCGTTCGCCGACAGCGTGCTCGAGGCCGCCCGCACAGTGCAGGACGGCGCCGGGGAGCACGTCGCGAAGCCGCACGCGACGGACGCCGGCTGGCTCGCGGACGCCGGGACGACGTGTCTGGTCTGCGGACCGGCCGAACCCGGCGAGGCCCACACCGCCGACGAGAGCGTCTCGCTGGACGTGCTCTCGCGGTGTCGAGCGGTGTACCGACGCGCTGCGGACGGGATTCCGGGAGGACAATCCTGATAGGCTGCGCCGCGTACGCGTACGTATGTCCACGCAGGCCACCGAGGAGGCGCCCGACGCCTACGAGGCGCTCCTCGACCACTACGAACAGCTCTCGAACGTCAACGCCGCCAGCGGCATCCTCCAGTGGGACCAGGAGGTGATGATGCCCGAGGGCGGGACGCCCGCCCGCTCGAAGCAGAAGTCCGCGCTCTCGGAGCTCTCCCACGACCTCCTCACGGACGACCAGGTCGGCGAGTGGCTCGACGAGCTCGAGGACGCCGACCTCGGCGGCGAGCAGGCCGCGGTCGTCCGGGAGATTCGCCGCCAGTACGAGCGCGCGGACCGCGTGCCGGGCGAGCTGGTCGCGGAGATCTCCGAGACGACCAGCGAGGCGCTGCCGAAGTGGAAACAGGCGAAGGAGGAGGACGACTTCTCCGTGTTCGCGCCGGTTCTGGAGGACCTCGTGGAGCTGAAGCGGGAGTACGCCGAGCACATCGACCCCGACAAGCCCGCCTACGAGGTGCTGTTCGCGGACTACGAGCCGTACCTCGACCTCGACACCGCCGAGCGCGTGCTCGAACGCCTGCGCGAGGAGCTCGTGCCGCTCATCGAGGACGTCCGCGCGAGCGACGTGGAGCTCGCGGACCCCTTCGACGGCGAGTTCGACGTCGACACCCAGGAGGAACTGGCCCGGGACGTGCTGGACACGCTCGGCTACGACTTCGAGCACGGCCGCATCGACACCGCGCCGCACCCGTTCTCCACCGGGAACCAGTTCGACGCCCGCGTCACCACGCGGTTCAGCGAGGACGACCCCGTCGACGCCCTGATGTCGACGATTCACGAGTTCGGGCACGCCCGCTACACGCTCGGGCTGCCCCGCGAGCAGTACGGCAACCCGCTCGGTGAGTCGCGAGACCTCACCGTCCACGAGTCCCAGAGCCGCCTCTGGGAGAACCACGTCGGGCGCTCGCGGGTGTTCTGGGAGAAGTTCCTGCCCGCGATGCAAGCGCGCTTCCCCCAGCTCGAGGACGCCACGCCCGAAGCGGCCTACGAGGCCGCCAACGAGGTGTACGAGGACAACCTCATCCGGGTCGAGGCGGACGAGCTCACCTACCACATGCACATCATCGTGCGCTTCGAGATCGAGCGCGAGCTCATCGAGGGCGACCTCGACGTCGAGGACGTCCCGGAGCGCTGGAACGACAAGTACGAGGAGTACCTCGGGATTCGACCGGACAACGACGCGGAGGGCTGCCTGCAGGACATCCACTGGAGCCACGGCTCGTTCGGCTACTTCCCGACGTACTCGCTGGGCAGCGTGCTCGCCGCCCAGATCTACGACGCCCTCGAGGCCGACGTCGGCGACGTCGACGAGAAGGTCCGGAACGGGAACTTCGACGTCATCGCCGACTGGCTCGAGGAGCACGTCCACCGGCACGGCGCGCGGTACACGACCCCGGAACTCGTCGAGGAGGCGACCGGCGAGCCGTACAACGCCGACCACTTCGTCGACTACGTCACCGAGAAGTACACCGACCTCTACGACCTCTGAAGCGGCGAGACCGTCGCCGGCCGGGTGGCTTTTTCCGAGTTCCGCACGCACCGGCGAGCATGCGCGCCGCAATCTACGAGGGGCCCGGCGAGGTCGTCGTCGAGGACGTCCCGAAGCCGGAAGTCGAGTCGCCAGAGGACGCCGTGATTCGCGTCACGCACACCGCCGTCTGCGGCTCGGACCTCTGGTTCTACCGCGGGGACAGCGACCGCGAGGAGGGCTCGCGCGTCGGCCACGAACCCATGGGCATCGTGGAGGCGGTCGGCGACGACGTGACCTCCGTCGAGCCCGGGGACCGCGTGCTCGCGCCGTTCGCCATCTCCTGCGGGGAGTGCGAGTTCTGCCGGAAGGGCCTCTACACGTCCTGCGTCGAGGAGGAGGGCTGGGGGAACGAAGCGAACGGCGGCGGGCAGGGCGAGTACGTGAAGTGCCCGTACGCGGACGGCACGCTCGTCCGCGTTCCCGACAGGTACGCCGACGACGAGGACACGCTGGAGTCGCTGCTCCCGCTGACGGACGTGATGGGCACGGGCCACCACGCCGCGGTCAGTGCGGGCGTCGGCGAGGGCGACACGGTCGTCGTGGTCGGCGACGGCGCGGTCGGGCTCTGCGGCGTGCTCGCCGCCCAGCGCCTCGGCGCCGAGCGCATCGTCGCGATGGGCCACCACGAGGACCGCCTCGAGCTCGCCGAGGAGTTCGGCGCGACCGAGACCGTCTCGGCGCGCGGCGAGGAGGCGGTCGAGCGCGCGACCGAACTCACGTACGGCGGCGCGAACCAGGTCATGGAGTGCGTGGGCGCGGCGGCCGCGATGGACACCGCCATCGCCGTCGCCCGGCCCGGCGGGACGGTCGGCTACGTCGGCGTCCCGCACGGCGTCGCCGACGAGGGACTGGACGTGTTCACGATGTTCAGCGACAACGTGACCCTGAACGGCGGCGTCGCGCCGGTCCGCGCGTACGCGGAGGACCTGATGGCCGACGTGCTGCAGGGGACGCTGGACCCGTCGCCCATCTTCACGGAGACCGTCGGCCTCGAGGACGTCGACGAGGGCTACCGCGCGATGGACGAGCGCGATGCCATCAAGGTGCTCGTGAAACCCTGAAACGATACGTGCCTGTCACCTCGATAGTTTCAAGTAGTGGTATGACATAGCGTACCACGTATCATGTCGAGCGCACCGAACCCGGACGACGACTCGCTTCTGGACGAGTTCCTCGAAGACCGCGGCCACGACACCCAGACGTGGGAGGAGAGCTACAACAAGAAGCAGTGTCCGGAGTGCGGTGGGCTCCACGACGGCAACGCGCGAACCTGCACGGTGTGCGGGTGGTCGCCCGCGTAGCCGGGCAGTTCCCCGCGTTCGACGGCCAGCACGCATAAGAAGACCCCCGAGAAACCCTCTCGTGAAGTCATGCCGGAGTGCCAGAACTGTGGGTCGTTCGTGACCGACGCCTACGCGAGAGTGTTCACGCCGAACGAACAGGGCGCCCCGCGCGTGTGTCCGAACTGCGAGGACAAGATCCGGGACGGCGCGGAGGTCCGGGAGGCCCGGTCGACGCGGCGCACGTAGGTTCGTGTCTGCGTAGCGGAGAATTTCAAGCGGTTTATACCGTTTCGGTTCCTCTAGTTGCCTAATGACGGACTCGGAGCCGGAAGTCACGCGGCTGTTCGGTGGTCCGGGGAGCGGGAAGACGACCGCGCTCCTCGACCACGTCGAGGAAATTCTGGAGGACGACGACGTGGACGTTCGCGACATCCTCGTCGTCTCGTACACGCGTGCCGCAGCGGCCGAGGTCCGCGAACGGCTCGCCGAGCGGCTCGACGTCAACCCGCGCTCGCTGCGCGGGAACGTCGCCACGATGCACGCGAAGGCCTACGAGCTGCTCGGGCTCTCCCGCGGCGACGTCGTCGGCGAGGACGACAAGGAGGCGTTCTGCGAGGAGTACGGCATCCCCTTCGAGGACGAGTACTCCTCGGGGTCCCGGCGCACCGCCCGGTCGACCACGCTCGGGAACAAGGTCATCGCGACCTCCCAGTGGCTCCAGCGGACCAGCCGCGACGTCGCGGACTGGTACGACGTCCCGTTCCGCTGGAACGACGAGGAAGTGCGGCTCCCCCCGGAGATCGACGACAACGCGCAGGTCGGCAACAAGTACACGCCGACGTGGCCGTCCTCGGACGAGCGCTACGACATCCCCGAGGCGATCCGGGCGTGGCGCGCGTACAAGGGCGAGAACGAGCTCGTCGGGTTCGCCGACATGCTCGAGCGCGTCAAGCAGCGCTCGCTGCTCCCCGACGTCGACTACCTCGTCATCGACGAGTTCCAGGACATCACCAGCCTCCAGTACGACGTCTACGAGGAGTGGCGCCCGCACATGGAGCGCGTGCTCATCGCGGGCGACGACGACCAGGTCGTCTACGCGTGGCAGGGCGCCGACCCCGCGCTCCTCCTGAACACGAAGGTCACCGACGACGTCGTCCTCCCGAACTCCTACCGCCTCCCCTCGGAGGTGCTGGAGGTCGTCCAGCAGGAGATCAGCCACATCGACACCCGCCAGGAGAAGGACCTCGAACCCCGCAAGGAGGGCGGCAGCGTCGAGGCCGTCGAGAGCCCCTCGATGCTGGACCTCGTGCGGAACGTCCGCCGCACCGTCGAGGACTCCGAGGACGAGACCGTGATGGTGCTGTTCCGGGCGCGCTACCAGCTGTTCGACTTCGTCGACGAGTTCATCGGCGAGGGCATCCCGTTCAAGGCGCTGACCGACCAGCGGCTCTGGACGGACCGCCTCCAGCAGTACATCTCCGCGGTCGAAGCCCTCGACGACGACGACCCCATCGACGGCCTGCAGGCCCGCCGCCTGATGGACATGCTCCAGGACTCGGCGTTCGGCACCCGCGAGCGCAACGACCTCCGGGAGGCCATCGACGAGGCCCAGGGCGAGGACACCGACCTCACCGAGCTCACGTTCACCGCGGAGTTCATCCGGGACTACGTGCCGTTCGTCCCCGGGCCGTCCGCGGCCGCTGACATGCTCCGGAAGGTCACCCGCTACCAGCGCCGCAGCATCGACGCCTACTTCCAGGGCGACTACCGCGGCATGGACCCCGACCGCGTGCGCGTCGGCACCATCCACTCCGCGAAGGGCCGCGAGGCCGACCACGTCTTCGTCTCGACGGACCTCACGGAGAAGGTCGTCGAGCAGATGGCGGCGACCGCCGACCCCGAGGACGTCCCGGACGGCGTGGAGTTCACCTCGAAGACGAGCCCGGTCCCGATTCTGACGGACAACGAGCGCCGCGTCTTCTACGTCGGTATGAGCCGGGCCCGAGAGCGACTGGTGCTCCTCCAGAACCTCATCAACGGCGCCCCGACGCTCCCCATCGACGTGCTGCTGTACGGCGAGCAGACTGGCCAGACCCTCGACGAAGCCCTCGAAGCGGACACGCCCGTCCACCTCCCGTGAATGCGGCCGGGGGTGCTGGACAGCGCGCTCGCCGACGCGGGCGCTGACGCCTTCGTCTTCGTCGGCCCGGCCGGCGACCCGCTCGTTCGCGCGCTGAGCGGCGCCGCCCTCCCGTGCCGCGCGGCCGTCGTCTACGCCGGCCGCGTCGCCGTCGTCCCCGAGCGCCCGCTCCCCGACTACGTGACGGTTAACGACGACGCGCGCGTCCTCGACCCCGTTTCGACGCCCGCCGAGCGCCTCCCAGACCTCGTCGGCGACAGCGTGCTGGCGCCGCGCGTGCTCCCGCACGACGCCGCGCTCTACCTGGAGAACGCGGGCGTCGACGTCGCGTCGACGGACGCCCACCCCTGCGAGCGAGCGAACGCAAGACCGACTGGGAACTCGCCGCGCTGCGGGACGCGCAGGCCGCCGCGGAGGACGGGATGGCGGCTGCCGCCGCCGTCCTCGCGACCGCGGCCGGCGACCAGAGCGACGTGGCCGCCGAGCGCGTGCGCCGCACCGCGAACGCGGCGATGGCGCAGGCCGGCGCGGACCCCGAAACCGTCGTCGCCACGGAGGGGCCGATTGCCGCCAACGACCCCGTTCCGATTCGCGTTACTCCGCGCGTGGACGGCTACCACGGCTGGCTCGCGCGCACGTTCGTCGCGGACAGCGACGGCGGCTGGGAGCGCCGCGCGACGCTCGCCGGCCAGTACGCGGTCGACGCCGGCATCGACATCGTGGACGTCGGCGAGACGACCGTTGCGGCGGCTGCAGAGGAAGTCACCGCCGAGCTGGGCTCGTACGGCTTCCCGCCGACCGCCGGCACAGGAACTGTCCACGGCGTCGGCCTCGAACGCCGCGAACGCCCGACCGGGGAGGATGTCATAGAGGCGGGCGCGGCGCTGGCGGTGCGCGCGGAGCTGGCCGCCGAGCAGGTGGTGTGGGTCGCGGACCTCGCGGTCGCCACCGAGGAGGGCGTCGAACGGGTCGGGTCGTTCCCGCGGTCGGTCGTCCCGAAGCCCGACTACTGAGTGTCGTCGTCGTCGGGGTCGTCGACGACCTTCTCGGTCGCCTTCTGCGCAGCGAGCACCGGCAGGTCCGTCGGCGTCGTCAGGTACCGCTCGAAGGCGACGATGCCCGCGGCGAACCCGAGGAAGACCCAGCCGGTGGGGTCGCCCGCGAGCAGTGTCTCGACCCCGAAGAGGGCGGCCGGCGCGGCGAACGCGACGGCGACGGCCAGCGTGGCGGCGTCGAGGATGTTCACGTTCGCCCGTGGGCGCTCGCCGACCTTAAGCCCGTCCGAAACCCACAGCGTTTTCGTTACGAGTCCCAAAACTGAGGGCGTGTTCACCGGCATCATCGAGGAGACGGGCACCGTCGAGCGCGTCGTCGACGAACCCGACGGCCGCCGCATCCGCGTCGCGACCGACTTCGAGGACCTCTCGCACGGCGACAGCGTCAGCGTCGGCGGCGTCTGCCTCACCGTCGAGGAGCACGGCGACGGGTGGTTCACGGCGTTCACCGCCACCGAGACCCTCGACGCGACCACGCTCAGCGATATTGTGGAAGGGGACGCCGTGAACCTCGAACGCGCGCTCCCCGCCGCGGGCCGCCTCGACGGCCACATCGTGCAGGGCCACGTCGACACGACCACGGAAGTCGTCGGCGTCGAGGCAGTCGGCGAGGACTGGACGTACACGTTCGCGCTCCCCGAGGGCCACGAGCAGTACGTCGCACAGAAGGGCTCGATTACGCTCGACGGCGTCAGCCTCACCGTCGCGGACGTCGACGACCGGGCCGGGACGTTCTCGGTCGCGGTCGTGCCGACGACCTACGACCTCACGACGCTCTCGGAGCGCGCGCCCGGCGACCGCGTGAACGTCGAAGTCGACGTCGTCGCGAAGTACGTCGAACGCCTCGACGCCTACTGACCGTCGTCCTCGGCGCCGAGGTCCACGAGGAACTCGGCGTCCTCCCGCTCCGGTTCGTCCTCGTAGCTGCCGGCGTCCGTGCGCTCGTAGGCCGTGCGGTACGCCACGAGCTTGCGGTAGAGCACGTAGAACAGCACGCCGTCGTAGACGACGACGAACCCGATGAAGACCAGCCCGGACGGGAGGCCGAGCGGCCCCGTCAGCATGCCGAGGTTCGTCACGACCGTGTTGTACACCGCGTGGATGACCGCCGCGATGACCAGCCCCTTCACGACGATGGGGCCGGCGTCGTCCGGGTTGAACTTCGCCAGCCCGAGGTAGTAGCCCGCGAACGCCGAGTAGATGACGTGGCCGGGGCCCGCGAGCGTGCGCACCGCCGCGATCTGGAGGCCGACGTCGGCGGCCGCGGCGC